>NZ_JBMFMW010000034.1:0-10777 GCF_049970475.1 Desulfurococcus sp. | reverse complement strand
ACCCCAACCCTTTAGAGCGGGGGAGGTCAGCCTGAGGTGGTGGGGCTTTCGGTTTTGAAAACGTATATGCCCTGTGAAACCAGGAGTTTTGCTTTCTCTGGATCATACTCCCAGTCAGAGGGTAGTTTGCCGGTTCTCTTATAGTACTTCACTAGACGATGTATTTTCGACTCTACCTCTATAAGCCCTCTTAAACTATGGGTATCCTTGGGATGCTCCTCGAGGTGTCTTCTGAGGTTGACAGCCTGTTGCATTAAATGCATAAGGTCCTCTGGTATAGTGATTTTAATGCCGTGTTTTTCAAGGATCTCCGTGAGCTTCCTACCTGTTACTTGTCTTACTAATGGGATACCATATTGATCCCTAAGAATTACTCCTATCATTGATGGGGTATACCCTTTCTTCGCCAACTCTACGATCAGCAACTCTATATCGCTTGGACTCATATCTAGCTTTAACCATCTCGGTGGCCCAGCCCTCGCCGGCCGGGTTGAATGCGATTGACCCTTATCCCTCCTCTTATTCATAGCTCTGCAACCCCGTTGACACTATATCCCGGGTTAAACAATACACTATTAAACACCATAATATTTAAGAACAGATTTTAAATGTGACTCCTGTGGTAACTATTTCCTGCTATCCTGCTTTCTCCTTGATTTTTTCAAATACTGCTTTTACGGCTTTAGCTCTATGGCTATACTTATTTTTCTCCTCTACATCCATCTCGCCGAAGGTTCTATATGGTTGTTCCCTTGGAGCGAATACTGGGTCGAACCCGAATCCCTTATTCCCCCGAGGCGTGGTGGTTATGTATCCGCATACTTCTCCTTCTCCCCTTATTATCTCACCATGTATCACGGCGACAGCCACGGATTTAAAGCATGCATCTCTTTCACTGATCCCCTCCATTAGTTTCAATACACCATTTAATCCAAGCGTCTTGAAGACATAACTACTGTAGGGTCCTGGAAATCCATTTAGGGCTCTTATGAATAATCCAGCATCCTCAACTAGGACTGGTTTCCTTAAGAGGGAGTATCCTATTAATGCTGCGGTTAACGCTATGTTAGATAAGTCGTCATCCTGTATCTCGATTTTTAATCCCTCGAGGGGAGTGACATCGACCCCGTACTCCCTCGCTATGTCCTTTATCTCAAGGTACTTGTGTCTGTTACCTGAGAGAAGCAATAGTTTAACCGACATATCTCTCACGCATCACCGATCTCCTTAACTCCCTATCAATGTATCTACCCCGCGTGCTTATCTCCCTTAGTTTATACATGATTTCATCGAAGCTGCCGCTGTAATACTCTCTATAGGCTTTAAAATATGACTCCATAAAGGGTTTTAATAGATGAGGGTAGAGCGAGTAAATGCTTTTCTGGAGTAAATGTATATCTATAGCATGCTCCTCGATATCGGTGCTGTAGCCGGCTAAGCCGAAGTCTATTATGTAGACCCCCCTGCCGGAATATATAATGTTCGCAATAGTGAGGTCCCCGTGATAGATCTTCCTATTATGCATTAACGCGCTCTGCCTTCCTATATCCCATGCTATTTCTACGAGCTCTCTAGCCTCTATATCGGCTAGCTTCTCGGAAAGTCTCTCACCCTCGATATACTCCATTACTAATGCTCCTTTCTCGACATCCACTAGTAGAGGGGCTGGTACCTTTAATCCGGCTGCATAGAGTTCTGCAAGTATCTTTGCCTCATTCCTCGTTCTCGCCTGTATAAATATAGTGTCGTAGACTGGGTGTCTATATTGCTTACTCCTACGTTTCTTGATGACTACTTTTCTACCCAGGAACTCACCTATGTATATAACGGCTTCAGCCCCCCATAGATTGCTCTCACTGCTTAGAGCCATGGATAAGCCTCCTCATCAATCCTGTATCTCTGTTTTACATGTGTTTCCTCAGGCTTACTTGTCCTACCATATAGATATAATAGGAGCCCTGTATAAGCTATCATCACCCCGTTATCGCCGGCTACATCGGGCGGGGTACCATAATATTTTACGTTATAGATGGATGTAAGAGTCTCCATCTTCCATCTCAACACCTTGTTTGATGCGACTCCCCCAACTAGTAGGAGCTGTTTCTTATTGGTTAACGCGAGCACTCTTTCTGATACCTCGATAAGCATATTGAAGGCTGTCTCCCTGAGGCTGTTACATATCCTGCCCAGACTTTCCTTACCACCATTTGCTTCCTTCGCTAGTTTCAACGCGGCTGTTAAGAGACCCGAGAAGCTTAGATCGTTGCCTTTAATCGTGTATGGAAGGGGCTGGAACTCCTGGCTCCACTCGGCACATACATCTATAGCGTGCTTCCCATCAACCACATAGGGTGGAGCTATTCCTATTTCCCTGGTGAAGGTGTCAAAGAGGTTTCCTAATGGTATATCCAGCGTCTCCCCCATTACCCTATACTGGCTATTTTTCTGAACAAGTACCATCGTATTGCCCCCCGACACATATACTATGACAGGGTCATTGAAGCCGCTGAATAACTTACCGATTTCTATGTGGGCAACTGCATGATTCACCGGTGTTAATGGTATGTTGAAGTATTTAGATAGAAACCTAGCTATTGTCGCACCAACCCTGAGGCAGGGCCCAATACCAGGTCCTACTGCTACTGCAACGGTGTTGATGTCTCTCATAGAGACCCCGGCTTTCCCTAATGCCTCCCTGAGCACAGTGGGCGCGTTCTTCATGTGATGCTGTGAGGCTTCCCTAGGGTGAATGCCTCCTTTCTCAGGTTTATATTGACTACTAATATTTGCCAATATTTCTACGCTGCCCCTGGAAAACCTTAGGACTCCAACCCCGAGTGTATGGCTGGTCGACTCAATACCCAGTACTGTTACCTCTTTACCTTCTACACCTTCAGGCAGTTTTACAGGAACATGTATTTTTTGCATGGGCTTCCTCTCAAAAACCAGGGGTAGGGGGATCTAGAGTCTCTGCTACTTTTTATCTTATTTTACAAACTCTGTGTAATTGCATTTGCCGCAGTGCCATCTGGGTATTGGTTCCTTATGAAAAGCCATGAAGGAACCACACTTAGGGCACGTCTTATTCTTCCTCTTTATCGTCCCTGTATTGTAGTCTACCTCATATAATTTATGTATATACGGCATTAAGCACCAGCCTCCGTTGCTTGTGAGACTTTCTGCAGAGATTCTTCGTTTCGTTTAATAATGTATTCTGGCTCAAAAAGCTTAACGCGCTCCTCGCTGTCATATATATGGGCTTCCACGAGGCTCACACCCAGCCCGTACTCTGTTTCAACGTTTCTTATATACACTAAGTTTACATTTTTACCATAGACTTTTGCTAGTTCAAGTCTAAGCAACCCCTTGCTCGGAGTCCCCTCGCCAGGGTGTCCTACACGGAGTTTCAGCTCTATCCTCTTGATTAATGGATTATACCTCTCCTCCACTACCTCGCCACTATATTTACCGAGCGTTATGGTTCTACCCATAGCATTCTTCACCTTACAGGTTCATAATAACTATGTCCGGTTTTAACCCTTTAAGTATTTTTAAAACTCTTTCCCTAGAGGGAGATGAAATCACAACACCTACATCTGGTTGTCCATATATGATTTTAAAGCCTCTGACTAGTGTGAAGGGTATAACTAATAAGTCTTCCTCGCCTACTACACATATGCTTCTGGCTCCACCAATTAGCGATGATGTAAAGCTGTTTATGCTTATAGTGCCCTGTGGATTAACCACCAATACATCGCATTCTCTTGGCCCTACGTCCACGGTATGCCTCTTTGTTTTAGCATCAGTTATCCTCATTTCAACCATGTGGTTCTTTGAAACAATATCGCCTACAGCGGCATCAGCCCTCAACCCATATACTAGTCCTCTATCGGGGGATACGTAGAGGTCTCCCTGTGGAATACTTAGAGAGAGCCTGAAGTCAACAGGTAGCTTTAACACTGGTATCGCTTTATTCAAGCTTAACCACGTATTTACCTGGGTTGGTTATCCCGAGTATTTTAGCGATTAAGGACTTCTCCGGGTTAACGATTATAACGACTCCACTCCATTCAAAAGTAAAGTCCTGGGATCCACACACCGGGCATGTTTCAGCGTTTTTAGGTACTAGGGACCTGCATCTCCGGCATGCCTTAAAGGGTTTACCTCTACTACTCACCTTGACCACCCTGCTTACTTACCCACTCTAGCTTCCCCAGGTATGGTTGCTTCATCGTCATATGTATTCTCAACCCCTTACCCGGTAATATTCCAATAGTGTATATCTTTGCTCTGAGAATGTCTCCTTTCTCTATTGTTCTATGGGACTCCTCTAACATTATTGCCGAACGTGTATTGTCATAGGAAACCTTTTCCTCGGATACCTGGTTTATATGGATGAATCCATCTAAAACACCTAGGTTTAAATATATACCTGACTTAGCTACCGTAACTGCTTCGCCCTCAACAACTTCCTTGATGAATGGGCTGAATACTAGGGCACTCATTTCCACGTCATGGTATGTTGCACCATCTCCGGGTAGTATCCTCCCATTTTCATCGACTTTTACATCTATTATGGTTACTATAATCCCTAGCTTATGTTCGCCGCCCTTGGACTCTATTGATGCTATTGTTCCTTCGTACTTGCTCCGTAGTTCCTCAAGCGCCACGTCTTTCACTGGTCTCCCAAATTTTGCTGGCGGTATCCTGATTACATCATTTACTCTTATCAGTGAATACATGGTTTAATCACCAGTGTTTAAGTATGTGTTGATATTTTTAATTAACTATTATAGGTTTTAAATACTAATTATAATGATGCCCTTAAATCAGTAGAATGAGGGAACCCCTTCCACATCTATTCTCCACGACTCCTCACGGAGATATATTTCTGGTAGCCCACGGCTCCTGAGGCGCCTCCTTAACTCTTTATCATTTGTGGCTACCACGACGTTGTTTTCGCTGGCGTATCTTAATATAGCATCATCGACTGTTTCACCGGGGTTTACAGCGTAATCCACTATCTCACAATACCTGTTAACTATTTCAAGTGCTAATCTCGCCCTCCTACTAATACTGGGCTTCTCTGAGTCCGCTATTCTAACTAGTTCATCGTATACGGGCTTTATCACTATGTACCTTGGCTTCGTGAGAAGCTTCTCCTCTATTTGTTCAAGTACAGGTATGCCGTTAGCCATCATGAGAAGCATGTTTGTATCGAGTAAAACAGTTATCCCCTTATTCTGAGACACCCTCTATTATCCCCCAGCCAGCAAGCCTCCACCTTGCTAATACACGGCGGCTTATAGCTATCCTGGATCCACTCCATGTTGCAACAGGGTCTGTTAGCTCTATGGTCATTATATCTTTCCTTATAGACTTCACTACGGCTACCCTGTTCGCTGTACCGATTGCAACGGCTATTTTCTCATTCACCTGTATTGGTGGGAGTTTCCCTAGTTCTTTGGTGCCCACTATTCTCTCGAACAACTGGAAGCGCACCTCCAAGGTCTTCACAACTGGTATATTGTTCCTAGGAGTGGTTACTATTGAACCCACTAATTGATCACCTTTAGTTAGCGAGGGATCCAGCTTGGTCTGTATTGCCACCAGTCCTCCAGGTCTGGCCTCATCCACTATTAAGTTGCCATAGCGTACCTCCTCTATAGTCGTCACTATAGGCTCGTATTTGGAGACCTGTGATTTAGCACTCCCTACTTGCGTCTTTATCCCGGGGAGTATCATTATCTCATCTCCTACTCTGAAACGCCCTTGTAGAAGGGAGCCCCCGATTACTCCTCCCTCTATTTTATCATAGGGGGTGCCGGGCTTGTTTACATCAAAGCTTCTCACAACATACATTAATGGAGGCTTCGTGTAGTCTCTCTCAGGTGTTGGAATGATCTCTTGTATAGCTTGGAGCAATGCATCTATGTTGATGTGGTGTAGGGCGCTGACCGGTATTATTGGTGCGTTCTCGGCTACAGTGCCTTTAACCAGCTTTAAGATCTCGTTATAGTTCTCTAATGCGCGTTTTTTATCGACGACATCTATTTTGTTCTGAACAATGATGATGTTCCGTAAACCGAGGATGTTCAACGCCATCAAGTGCTCTACCGTCTGTGGCTGAGGACATGGCTCGTTGGCCGCGATAACTAATATAGCTCCATCCATGATCATTGCCCCACTCAACATGGTCGTCATATATAATTCATGACCAGGCGCGTCAACGTAGCTAACCCTTCTAAGCAACTTCGACTCAGAGCCGTCTGGACAATACTCTTTAATCGTGTATGCGTCAGGTAGCGGTAGCCCATCACAATAGGCGATGTTCCCATCAGCGTATCCTAGTTTAATAGTCATTCCACGTTCTATCTCTAGGCTGTGCTTTGCTGTCCAGACACCCGTCAATGCTTGGACCAGAGTGGTTTTACCGTGGTCAACGTGTCCAACGACGCCTATGTTGACCTCGGGTGGCTTAATATCCCACGGCATGATTACTTATTCACCTTAGCTAGAATAATTTAGTTTAGATTCATTTATAAATCCAAGCCGCCCAATCCTCATGTGCAGAGACTGCCATGGTTAAAAATAATTCATGCCTTTAGGGCGCTCTTTTATTTTGATTCATATACGATCTTCGTGTTTATTTGGACTATATCGGGCGCTATAGTGTTGCCTCTAACAGTCTTTCTCCTTCGTTCACCGTCTTCTTCGGGATGGAAACCTGGTGGACCCGATAATAACACCTTCTTTTTAACCGGCCCACTTATATCAGGCCTCATTGGGAAACCACTTATGTCGCTACCTCCTGTTATAGCTAGTTTAACCCCTTTCAGGCCGATTATTGATCCATCAATATAATCACCTATCTTAAGGCCGATAATAGTTTGCGTTCTCTCGTCATTTATCCTTATCTGCCATGCTCTTGCGCGGAAGATCTCGCCTTCCAGCTCGTTCTGTCCCGTTGCATTAATTAATTGCTCCATGCTGACTTTCACAACGTTATCAGGCACGTTGTCATCTATGATTATTCTCCCAGTAAACTTCACCTTGTCTCCTGTATCTGGACGCCGCATTCTTATAGTGGCTACCCCGTGGACAGCCCCTATTTCACTCGCTGTTTTACTATTTACTTTAAACACTGGTAGCTCCAGCTTCTCCTTCACTTTATCTGTGAGTTGTATTTCGGGGTCTCCTTCCACTTTTACTTTAACTAATTTCTCCTTCTTGGGTGCCTCCGGATCATTTACCACTATCTTGAAGTCAGGCATATCTACCACCAGTTGCCCGGTGGGTGTCTGGGGTATATTTTACCCAGTATCCCCTTTTTATACCCAGGGTTTTTAATGGTCTCTATTAGGGGCGTAGAAGCAACGTTTATGTTTTCTAGGGTTGTTAAGGGGGTTCGGGTCTGGTGGATACCTGTGATTACCTGTTTATAGGCTTTTAGACACTGGGTTACCTGGGTGGGCTCTAAAATATCTACAAGAATTCAGAAAGGATTTAGAACCCGCAACAGGCTGATGCCGTAAAATAAGAATTAACCGATATAAGCACGTTAATGGTTTAGAATAACTAGGCTTACTAGTGGGCCACATACAGTGTTTACATGGTGTTGGAGTTGAGTAGTGATAAGAAAACCTGGATTAGACAACCCATAATAGTTGTACTGGGTCATGTGGATCATGGAAAAACAACACTACTTGATAAGATCAGGGGTACAGCTGTAGCTAAGAAGGAGCCAGGCGAGATAACGCAGCATGTTGGAGCTAGTGTAGTACCTGCAAGTGTCTTAAACAAGATTACTGAGCCTCTAAAGAAGTATTTTCCAAAGCTAGTCATAGAGATACCGGGCTTACTCTTCATTGACACACCCGGGCATGAATTATTTAGTAATCTTAGGAGAAGAGGGGGTAGTGTAGCTGATATGGCTATACTTGTCGTAGATGTGGTTGAAGGATTCCAGCCTCAAACCATAGAGGCATTGAACATATTGAAGGAGAAGAGGGTGCCATTCATTGTTGCAGCTAATAAAATAGATAGGCTTGAGGGATGGAAAGCCTTTCCAGACACTCCATTCCTTGAAAGCGTTAAGGGGCAAAGCCCTAGAACGATAAGTATTCTAGAGGAGAGGATATACCAGTTGGTCGGCAAGTTATACGAGTATGGGTTTGAGTCGGAAAGGTTTGACAGGGTCAAAGACTTCAGGAGAACAGTTGCAATAGTGCCGATATCGGCTAAAACAGGTGAGGGAATATCAGAGTTGCTTGCACTTATAGCTGGCCTCGCACAGCAGTTCATGAAGAAGAAGCTTGTGACTAGTGAAGACGCTGCTAGAGGGGTAGTATTAGAGGTTAAAGAGGAGCAAGGCCTTGGCACCACTATAGATGTTATAATCTATGATGGAGTGCTAAGCAAAAACGATCTCTTCGTAGTTGCTGGTAAGAATGGCCCAATAGTTACAAGGGTTAGGAGCCTATTGATGCCAAGGCCCCTCCAAGATATGAGGATGCATGAGGGTCGATTCGTACAAGTAGACCTTGTCACAGCTGCTACAGGAGTGAAAATATCCGCCCCAGGACTCGAGGATGCATTAGCTGGCTCACCATTCTACGTAATACCCTCCGAGGATAGGGTCCAGGAATTCACCAGGGCGGTTCAAGAGGAGGTATCTCAGATAAGGTTTAAAGGGGAAAGCGATGGCGTCGTATTAAAGGCGGATACTCTTGGAACACTGGAAGCCCTCCTGGAGGCCCTTAGGCGTGAGAATATACCGGTTAAACTAGCAGATGTCGGCCATGTAACCAGGAATGACGTCCTAGAAGCCGCCATTGTTAGTAAATCTAAACCTGAGTATGGTGTAATACTGGCTTTCAACGTGAAGATCCTGCCTGAAGCAGAGGAGTTGAGGGCCCGGGAAAACATACCCGTGTTTAAACATAATATAATATACCAGCTACTCGAAGAATACCTTAAATGGTTCAAGGAATTCAGGGAGAGGGAGAGACTGAGGCAGGTAGAGTCTCTAGTAAGGCCAGGTAAGATAAGGATTATACCGGGGGCTATATTTAGGAGAAGTGAACCCGTTATAGTTGGAGTAGAAGTCCTGGGAGGCAGGATAAGGCCTAACTATCCATTAATGACAGAGGATGGGAGAAACATTGGCTTAATAATGCAGATACGCGACCGCGATAACGTGTTGAAGGAGGCGCTTGTAGGGCAACAAGTAGCTATAAGTATTAGGGGCAAGGTAATGGTGGGTAGGCACATAGATGAAGGCGATATCTTGTATACTGATATACCAAGTGAACACGTTAAATACTGGCTGACAACTTTTAGTAATGAGTTAAGCAATGATGAGAAACTAGTGTTGAAAGAAATAATTGATATAAAGAGGAAGAGCGATCCCCTCTACGGTATGGTGTTTCAGCAGATGTGAAAACAAAATAACCTGGCCTACTTTGTCTGCTGACCATACTTTAATGTCCACTTATACTTCCTAGGATCCCTCTTCATCCTGTAGTTATTAAAACACTTATTGCTGCAGAACCATAGTATCGTTCCATCGTTCATCACGTACATCAATCCTGTTCCAGGCTCCACGTCTCCACCACAAAACACGCATTTAGCCTGCTTCACCAAGGTAAACACCTCTCTTCCAGCCAGTGTCAACACAATGTATTGGTTACAAGGGTTTTAAAATACCTTTCTCTGATATAAAAGCATAGTGTTTAAATCGTGGTGGAGGCCATGAGTGAGAACAATAAGATAGTTTTAAAGTCGCCTGATGTGAACGTGGTAGAGGAGATAGGGTTCCCAGCCGAAGTAATACAGATACTTGGTAGGACAGGTGTTACAGGAGAGATAATACAAGTGCGTGTCAGAGTATTAGAGGGTAGGGATAAAGGTAGAATAATAACAAGGAATATAAAGGGGCCAGTGAGAATAGGGGATATAGTTATACTAAGGGAGACTGAGAGAGAGGCAAGAAAGCTGTCAAGCAAAAAGTAGATGCCTGAAACCAGGATGGTATGCTGTCTTCGTTTTATAGGTTTTTAGGGTTTTACAATTGAAAGCCCCGTCTTTTAGGGTTGGGTTGGAGATTTACGGGTTTTGTTTTCTCTTGTGTTTCTTGGTGATGAGTCTTTAGTGTTTACGAGCCTCAGCTATATTCGAGGCTGTGATCGCTGGAAACCATAGCCCCGCGTTAAGCGGGGTAGGGGTAGCGCGCCCGAGACCGGCTCACGGAAACTCAAGAAGAATTAGCTTTGGTGATAGAAGTGGCTGAGGTGTACTTTGCCAGGTGCAGCGTTATAAAGTATAGGAAGGGAGACATAGTCCTATACCCACTAGCAGGATACAGGGAGAAGATGAAACATCTGCACGGCAGAAGGGTGTATGCAATAATAAAGAAGACTAACACCAACACATACAAACCATTATAAAACCAGAAACAGCTTGGCGAGGCTGGAAACGGTTTTGAAAACCTGTTTTACTAATCGTTCAAGAACCTCGTCGTCCTGGGAGGATTTATTATTGTTCATATAAAAAACAATGAAGGGATGATTACCTTTATCAGCCGCTCTGAGCCCTTATCTGCTGGACACTCTTAATTATTTCATCGATTAAGTCCTTTGCTCCGCCTACATCTATTACTGCGACAGAGGCAGCAGATACCTCAATACCGGCTGCTTGGCCCAGTTTCTGTTTGCTTGGCACGTAGACATATGGTATCTTCTTCTCATCGCATAATAGTGGTAGGTGGGCAACTATT
>NZ_JBMFMW010000033.1:0-10985 GCF_049970475.1 Desulfurococcus sp. | reverse complement strand
CTGGAGGGGGATGCATAATATTATTCATTATACCTATATGCTTCGGGTTCGGTGAACACTCCACAGAACTCCTATTTATCTCTCTGCTACTAGCGCTCGCATTGACAGTAATATTATTGATCACCGTGTTCTCCACATATAAGAGATCACGCTGGAATCAGGATCTGTAAAAACGGAAACCCGACTAGGAAACATATTCTATTGAAGAAGCCCAGTCTTTCACCCTATACAGATGAATGCTGTATGACTGGATATGAGGTATTGAAAAATATTATTGATGTAGTTGCTAAGAGTGAAAAACCTACTTCTTGAGTAAGTGTACTGGATTACCCAGCAAGTACTCGGCGAAGTCTCTAAGGGACTCAGATACTGTTAGATGCGGGTAGGGTATCCTGGAGATGTCTCCAAAGCCTATTTTACCAAGGTATAATGGTATATATGCCGAGATAACCTCTGAAGCGTTGGGGGCAACTATATGTACTCCAAGTATCTTCTCCTGCCTCTCATCGAGCAACACCTTTATGAAGGATTGCTTGCCGCCCTTAATCTTAACCGCTGAGAGATAGTAGGCCGGTATCCTCACCTTAACATATTTCACTCCCCTGCTTGTTAACTCCTTCTCGGTGTAACCTATTGACGCGATTTCGAGCCCTGTGAATATAGTGGAGGGTATGGATGAGTAGTCTATATGGAAGCCCTCCTCACCACTCATCCATCTAGCCGCTGAAATACTCTCTAATATAGCCTTGTGAGCGAGCAGTGGCCCCCCGACAACATCGCCTGAGGCGTATATGCCTGGTATGCTTGTCTCCTGTCTCTCATTTATCTTTATGAAGCCCTTCTGATCCAGTGCTATATTGTTCTCAACTAATCCAGCTTCCCTGGTTCTAGGCTTTCTCCCAGTTGCTATTAATACCTTATCCACCTCAAGCTTCAAGCCGTTTGAGAGCTCTGCTAAATATTTGCCACCAGTCTTAGTCATGGATTTAACCGTTGTCTTCTCATATATCTTCACACCCCTTGAAGAGAGATGCGTCTTCAACGCTTGCGCGACATCCCTATCCATTGTAGGCAGTATGTGATCCATTAACTCTACTACTGTAACACCTACCTTGAAAGAGGAGAGGATATTGGCTAGTTCGACGCCTATTACTCCACCACCGATTATTAATACTTCACCGGGTTTCTCCCTCATGTAGAGGGCCTCCCTGTTACTTATTATTCCCTCGCCGTCGAATGAAACCCCTGGTATTGGTGAGGGATCTGTCCCTAGGGCTAGAAGTATTTTACCGGCTTCAATCCGCCTCTTCTCTTCCCCGGCACTAATAACTATCTCACGCTGTGTCTTGAGGATGGCCCTGCCCTCTATTACGTCTATCCCGTGTGACTCGAATAAACCCTTAATTCCCTCCCGGCTCTCCCTCACTACCTGTGATACCCATTCAACCAGGTTTTCCCATTTAACCGAGGCTTCACCACCGATCTTCTCAATGCTCCTAATGGCCTCAGCTACCTGGTAAAAGGCTTTACTGGGTACGCATCCGTAGTTAGTGCATTCTCCACCGATCAAGTGTTCCTCTACGACTGCAACCTTTAAGCCCTTCTGAGCCAGGTATATCGCTCCCGGGTAGCCTCCCGTGCCGGAGCCCACTACTACCGTGTCATATCTCACTGAATTTCTCCCCTCATCCTCCTGACATGTACTCTCCATGTGGGTGTGACATGCTTGGGGTGATTAGCCTTGAGAACATCAACTCTTCCAACACTAGTGTTCCTTGGCCATGTCTTAGGTTCGCTTGGATTGCTGTAGGCTATCTTACTGATCTCCTTGAGTCTCTCAGCATACTTCTCAACGTTCTCCGGTGTCTCGGTCTCAGTGAACTCTGTCATTAATGCTTCCTTGACTATTAGCGGGAAGTATATGGTTGGAGCATAGAATCCAGCGTCCAGCAGTCCCTTCGCAACGTCTTCAGCTGTTACCCCAACCTCGTCAGTCATGGGCTGCGCGCTCAGAACTACCTCATGCTTCCTGAAGCGTCCTCTACCATATGGTATATTATATCCTTTCACGTTCTCCATGAGCTTCATGAAGTAGTTGGTTATGAGTACAGCGTGCTCTGTGACCCTTCTTAATCCCTGTGGACCCATGCTAAGGATATATACGTAGCCCCATATCAGCGGCGTTATATTACCGAAGAAGGCCTTAAGTAATCCAGTACTATATTCCCCGGGTCCCTTCACCCTGTACAATCCCGTCGACTCATCATAGACGACCCTGTAGCCTGGTGCAAGATCCGAGAGCATTATATTCTTTTCACTATCGACAACCCTATCCTTTATACAGATTGGCCCGGCTCCAGGGCCTCCTCCACCATGGGGTGCCCCGAATGTTTTATGTATATTCAGGTGAGCTATATCGAAGCCCATGTCACCGGGTCTCGCGTAACCCATTATCCCGTTGAGATTTGCCCCGTCATAGTATATTATTGCGTCATGCTTATGCAGGAGCTCTGCTATCTCTAGTATGTGTTCCTCGAATAATCCTAGAGTGCTTGGATTAGTTATCATTAATCCAGCCGTTGACTCCCCCACAACGGATTTCAACGCCTCCATATCTATGTTGCCATCCTCAGCAGATGGGATCTCTATAACTCTGAAACCAGCCATCGCCGCGCTAGCTGGGTTTGTTCCATGCGCGCTGTCAGGTATTATTATATCTGTCTTCTTATCCAGTTGATTCTTTACCTCATGATACCTCCTTATAGTTAATACACCGGCTAGCTCCCCATGTGCCCCAGCCGCTGGATGCAATATGCATGTATCCATACCTGTTATGTTTGCAAGCCATTTCTGGAGCTCATACAGGATCTCCAGTAATCCCTGAACCGTTCTCTCATCCTGTAAGGGGTGTAGATTAACTATCCTTGGATCGCCGGCTATCTCCCAGGCTATCCTCGGGTTATACTTCATAGTACATGAGCCCAGGGGGACGGGACCGTTGTCTACCCCGTATGCTGCTTGAGAGAGGTTTGTGAAGTGCCTTACAACCTCGACCTCACTTAGCTCGGGGAGCTCTGGATCCCTTGTCCTCTTCATTTCCGGTGGTATGTCTATACTGCCCACGCGTTTCTTCGCTGCATCCTCTGGCTCCGGTACCAGGAAACCTATTCTACCCTTGCTCCCGAGTTCGAATATTAATGGCTCCCAGTTCCTAGCCTGTCTGAACCTGTTCATTACATTCCCACCTCCCGGATCACCTTACCGAGTACCTCGATTAACCTATCTATAGCCTTTACGGAGTGTAGTTCCGTGAAGGCGTAAAGGGCTGTCTCACCTAGTTCAGGATAATACCCGCCTATGTAGAGTCCTCCATGTAACCCGTGTTCAAGTAGTTTCTCATGTATCACCGAGTACTTGACCCCTGCTTCATTGAATGAAATGGGGAATTCATTGAAGAATTCAGCCTTGAAGACCCTTCTCAAGCCGATCTCGCTTATCCTGCTTGCAGCGTAGTGAGCCCTATAGTATATAAGTTCAGCCAGCCTTCTAAACCCTGTCCTACCCAGCAGAGCCATGTAAACGGCTGCTGCCACGGCCATCAATGCCTCATTAGTGCATATGTTAGACGTAGCCTTCTCCCTCCTTATATGCTGCTCCCTCGCCTGCCACACCATCGCGAATGCTTTATCTCCCCCATCAATGGTAGTCGTCAACCCTATTATCCTCCCAGGCATCTGTCTAACCAGGTTCATATCGTATTTGATGGCGAATATCCCGAGATGAGGGCCGCCATAGTTCATGCCTAATCCAAGTGATTGCCCCTCGCCTACAGCAATATCGGCATCTAGTTCACCAGGGGGCTTAAGGATCCCGAGGGCCACTGGGTACACACCTGTGATGAATAATGCCTGCTTCTCATGGGCTATCTCGCCAATGGCTTTAGCCTTGTCCTCCACGATACCGAAGAAGTTGGGGTACTGGATGTATACTGCTGCTGTATCATTATCGATCATTGATTTAAGCGCTTCCACATCAACTGTGCCCAGCTCCCTATCATAGGGTATGGTTTCCAGCTTTAATCCATGAGGCTTGACATATGTTTCCACAACCCTTTTATGGAGGGGGTTCATGTTGGCTGGTAGCAGGATCTTCCTTCTCCCCTTTCTAACTCTGAAAGCCATTAATACGGCCTCGGCAATGGACGAGGACCAATCATACATTGATGCGTTAACTATATCCATCTCAAGCAGCTCAGCCATCATGCTCTGATACTCGAAGATTGCCTGCATTAATCCCTGAGATATCTCGGCCTGGTAGGGTGTGTATGCTGTGAGAAACTCCCCTCTTGAGATAATGTATTTAACAATGGGAGGCACGTAGTGAGGGTAGACCCCTCCACCCATAAATGGCGGGGGATTGAAAACCCTGTTTTTAGCCAGCTTTTCATCAACGATCTCTTTGGCCTCTATTTCGGATAAGGGCCTTCCCACACCTATCTCCAGTCTATTCCACTCGTCTTCCCCTAGCAGTACCTCCCTTGGTATATCGTTGAAGAGCTCGGTAATGCTTTTAACGCCAATTACATCCAGCATTTTCTTAAGCGATTCCTCGGTGGAACCAGGTATCCAAGGATGAGGCCTCGTTTCAACCACCCAGTAAACAAATAATGGTTTCGAGGTATATATAGTTATAACTGTGTATGGAACCTATAAATACTTAGATAGATAAATTAAAACTATGGTGTATAAAAATGTCCAGGATACCTTTACTCGAATACTATATTGAGAAAGGGGCTGAAACAGGTTTATTCGGGGAATGGGAGGTACCATACCGCTATACCAACGCTATCGAGGAGCATATGGCTGTGAGAACGAGCGTCGGGCTCTTCGACGTATCCCACATGGGGAGAATATTGTTAAAAGGCCCCGATGTATTACCATTCGCCCAGTACATATACACTAAGGACATCAGTAAGACGAAGGAGCACTTTATGAGCGGCCCGATGCTAGCATTGAATCAATGGGCTAGAGTAAAAGATGATGAAATGATGTATAAGGTAAGCGATGAAGAATGGCTCCTGGTAACAAACGCCTTAGCCAGGGAGTCAATGCTAAACTACTTTGAGAAAGTAAAGGGTGAGAAGGGGTTCAGAGTTGAGATAGCGGATTTAACGTTCAATTACTCCATGATAGCACTGCAAGGTCCCCGTGCAGCCGAAGTAATGGAGTCGCTTGGAGCAAAGTGGGCGGGCGACCTCAAGGTCCTGGAGTTCCGTATGAATGAGGAGATACATGGGGTCAAAACCTTCTTAGTGAGTAGAAGCGGATGGACTGGTGAGGATGGATTCGAGATCTGGGGTGAGCACGGTGAGATGAAGAAGCTGGTTGATCTACTTGTCTCGAAAGGGGTTAAACTAGCCGGGTTAATAGCCAGGGACACCCTGCGTATAGAAATGGGCTTCGTGCTGGGCGGGCACGAGTACGGTGAGGACCCTGTGAAATTCCCATGTGCCCTAAGCCTGAGATACGGTCTCGGCGCGATCACATGGGAGAAGAGGGGCTTCGTAGGCGAGGAAGCATTAAGGGCCTGTAGACGTGAAGGTGTTAGATGGATTAGAGTAGGGTTAAAGCTGGGTAAGGAGGCCGGGAGACTGTTTCCACGGCAGGATGCTGGGGTATACTCTGATGATGTATGGGTTGGATGGGTTACCAGTGGAACCTACTCCCCAGTCCTCAACAGAGGTATAGCGATGGCTTATGTGGACGCTAGGTACGCTGTATTCGGTGAGGAGTTAGCAGTGGATATAAGGGGGAAGCGATACCCTGCTAAAATTGTTGACTTTCCATTCATAAAGAAATGAGTATTTATAGGATCGTTAAGACATAGTAAGGTAAATGTAGGTGGATTGAAATTGGTATATGAATCAGGTGAAGCCCTAGGCATAGATGCTCTTAGAGAAATGTATCCAGACCTCAACCAGGTATTAAGCATCACCATAAACCACACGGTATGGAGGAAGCGGCAAACAATAAACATGATTGCAAGCGAGAATGTTATGTCACCCCTTGCAATGCTCGTGTACCTGAACGACATGATGCATAGGTATGCAGAAGGGAAGCCGTATAAGAGGTTCTACCAGGGGCTCATATACGTTGATGAGTTAGAGGTTAAAGCCCAGGAGTTAATGGGTGATCTCCTAGGCACTAAATACGTGGATTTAAGACCTATAAGCGGTACGACAGCGAATGCGACGGCCTTTAGAACATTCACGAAGCCAGGTGATAAAGCAGTAGTTGCCCCTGTTCAAGCCGGTGCACACGTAAGTCACACCAGGTATGGGACCCTTGGGGCGCTGGGCATAGAGCAGATTGAGATGCCGTTCAACATAGAAGAGTGGAATATAGATGTTGATAAAGCCAGGAAGCTCATTGAAGAAGTCAAGCCGAAGATAGTGACTCTGGGCGGCTCACTCTACATATTCCCGCATCCAACCAAGGAGATCGCTGAGGCAGCGCACAGTGTGGGGGCTAAGGTAATACATGATGTGGCACATGTCTTGGGCTTAATAGTTGGAGGTGTATGGGAGAACCCGTTGAAGCTTGGGGCAGATGTAATCACCTCGTCAACGCATAAGACATTCCCAGGTCCACAAGGCGGAGTATTCGCTACCTCAAACGAGGAGGACTATAAGGAAATGGGTAAAGTCGTCTTCCCAATGTTCGTCTCCAACCACCATCTCCATAGATTAGCTGCAATGGCTGTTACAGCAATAGAGATGAAGCTCTGGGGCTCCGAGTACGCTAGGCAGGTGGTTAGAAATGCTAAAGCACTAGCGGAGGCCCTTGCAAGCGAGGGCTTTAAGGTTGTGATGGAGAGCAAGGGTTATACCACGAGCCACCAGGTGGTAGTAGACGTTGCAGAGCTCGGCAGAGGCACCAAGGTAGCTAAGCTACTAGAGGACGCCTACATCATAGTCAACAAGAACATGCTACCATGGGATAGGCCGGAGGATGTCAAAGATCCAAGCGGGCTGAGACTTGGAACCCAGGAGTTAACCAGGTGGGGTATGAAGGAGGGCGAGATGAAGGAGATAGCTAGGCTCATGAAGATGGTTGTGATAGATAAGAGGAGCCCAGCTGAAGTGAAGGAGAAAGTCATGGAGTTCAAGAAGGAGTTCATGGAGATACACTACGGCTTCAAGCTGACGAGGGAGGATGAGGTAAAACTATTAAAGATAATGCTTCATGCGGAAACTTAATATTATCCGGCCGCATAGCTATACATGGTGGGATATATGAGTGAAGTTATTGTAGAGGTTAAGGGTAAGAAATACGTTGTTAAAACGGATAGAAGGTACACTGAGACAGATGAATGGGCTCTCCTCGAGAACGGGAGGATCAGGGTGGGTATAAGCGACTATGCTCAGAAGGAGCTCAAGGACATAGTCTCGGTTGAGCTACCCGAGGTCGGGAGAGTAGTGAGGAAAGGGGAGGAGCTGGGTATAATAGACTCCATTAAGGCATCGTCATCGTATTACGCGCCGGTGAGCGGTAGGATAGTAGAGGTAAATGAAGAGCTATCCACGACCCCGGAGCTCCTTAATAAGGACCCCTATGGAGCCGGGTGGATCATCGTTATCGAGCCATCGAACCCGAAGGAGTATGAGGAGCTATATACTCCTGAGAAATACTCTGAGAAAATAAGGAGCGGGAAACAACACTAGTTTTTTTAACTCGTTTCTGATTCACTTGATAACCCCGAGAAATAAAGAGGTGTTGTACTTGTTTACACAGTTTGTTGAGAAGCTGAGTGTGAGAGAGCTGGCAGGCATGATTGATCATACTTTACTGAAGCCCGAGGCTGATTTAAAGCTACTTGATAAATACATCGAGGACACTAGGAGATACGGGTTTAAACTACTCATGATCCCCCTCTCGCTCGTTGAGTACGTGAGGGAGGTAGCTGGTAGAACAATAGATGTTGGCGTGGTAGTAGGCTTCCCACTCGGTAACACATCTACAAGAGTTAAAATAGCTGAGGCCGTTGAAGCTGTTGAGCAAGGTGCCAGCGAGATAGACATGGTTATGAATATAAACTTATTCAAGTCGAGGAACTATGAGTACGTTAAGAGGGATATAAGAGGAATTGTTGAGGCAGCTAGGTCCAAGGGGGCTAGAGCCGTTAAGGTGATCATTGAGACCGGGTTGCTCAGTGACGAGGAGAAGAGGAAGGCGACAGAGCTAGTCGTGGAAGCAGGGGCGGACTTCGTGAAAACATGTACGGGGTTCCTTGGATCAGTTGCAACAGTACATGACGTAGATATATTGTATAAGGCGGCATCCGGTAAGATAGGTGTGAAAGCGTCTGGTGGTATAAGACGCGGGCTGGATGCCCTAGCATTAATAGCTGCAGGCGCATCTAGGATAGGTACTAGTTCAGGGGATAAGATAATCGAGGACTTTATAAGGATTAAGGAGGGGAAGTAGGGTGTCCGGTGAGGAGGGATTATGCTTATTTGAACCAGCCGGTAGATCATTCAAGCTATTATTAAGGGTCCTCAAGGTATACGCTGTTGAGAAATCGCCATACCAGGAGATAATATTCGCCGAGCTAGATGGCTTCGGTAAGGCGCTTATAATAGATAACTTTATACAGAGCACGGAAGCCGATGAAGCATTATACCATGAACTACTCGTCCACCCAGCGATGGTGCTCCACCCGAAGCCATCTAGGGTTCTAATCATCGGTGGCGGCGAGGGGGCAACGCTCAGGGAGGTCTTAAAGCATAATACTGTTAAAGAAGCCGTAATGGTGGATATCGATCCCGTGGTGGTAGAGTTCTCGAAGAAGTACCTTGAACACATGCACCAGGGGAGCTTCAATGATCCGAGGTCAAGGGTGTTCATCATGGATGGATTGAAATACGTGGCCGAGGCACCCGACAAGTACTTTGATGTGGCAATAATGGATCTCACGGATCCTTACGCAGGCGAGGCGGCGAAGCCCTTATACAGTGAGGGATTCTACAGGAGCGTTAAAAGAATACTGGGGGATAACGGTGTTCTAGTCACACAGGCTGGAAGCAGCTACTTCTATACAAGCGAGTACGACTATGTGGCCGGTAATATTAGAAGGGTCTTCAAGTATATGGCGGAGTATAATATATGGATACCCAGCTTCGGGCTAAACGTCAACTTCATCATCGCATCAGATACCCTAGACCCGAGGAGTATTACCCCAGGAGACTTCGATAAAAGACTCATGGAGAGAGGGGTGAAGACAAGGTTCATTAATGGCGAGCGGTACAACGGTTTATTAATGTTCGGTGTATTGAAGCCTCTACACTGATTCTCTTTTTGAAATATACATGCTACGCCACCCCTTTTAACGCCGGGGGATCCGGCTGTGAGATATTGAGAGTCCTAGTTTTAAAAGCACTGCTGTAAGAATTGTGAGTATTATCGTTAGCACCGCGAGGAGCTTTAGGAGGGGATTACGTATATATAGTATGGATTCGAAGGCATCTGATGCTAATAGTATGAGTCCCCTGATATACTGTGTAATCACGCTGGTCGATGAATAAGCATATGTCCTGCCACCCTCGTATACCACAAGATCCCTCCCATTGCTCACAATATCTATGAATAACCTGTTACCGTACCAGGCCCCGCCCTTTGATAAAACCTCGTTGATAACCAGGCTTGAATCACCTATCGCGATAACCGTTCCCCTACCTATGCTACGGCTTAAACCGGTTGTCTTATCATTGACGCGGCATAAGACCGTGTAGTTGCTTGTCGAATACACCACGGTGTACACGTTGAAAACAACCTTTATATTCGCGTTCCCCACACTGCATACACCAGTAGCTATCTCCTGTATAGCCGACGTGTCCCCCAAATATATATCGAAGCCCCGTAACAACTCCTCGGTATTCATGGTCTCATCCATCACAATGAGTAGTCCTCCATCCTCGATCCATTGCCTGAGCCGGGGTGAGGCGTCCACACGTGTGTCTGGCCCCACGATTAACAGGGCGTGTTTGCCTGGGTCATATCTATAGATATCGTCTAAGGAATAGATGATGTCCACCCTCCTCTCCAATGCCTCACTACTGGTGAAGATAGTGAGTCCACCAGGCATGTTATTGTATACTGAGGGAGGATCCCCAACTAGCTCCCCTCTTATCCGTACCCCAGAGTACCCGGTTATAAGTAGTAGCAGGATGAATACGCCGAACCAATATACTTTAACCACTTGATCCACCTCCCTCCTCGATGAGTCTAACAACCTCTAAGGCATCATCTCTATGTTGATCACCGTAGACAACGTCTTCATATACCTCGCTAAACCTCTTCAAGACCATGGAGATCCTTAGACGAGCCAGCTCCCTCGGCGTACACGTGCCGCATCCATGGATACTCCTAAGCTTTCTCAGGGTGCGCCATAGTATCTCCTTGACCCCTGTATAGGAGTACTGTATTCTCAGGTCATCCTCCTTGCTCACGGAGATCTTAAACATGGTTGAACCCTGGGGCATCCTCGTCGAGGCAATGGATAATATGAGTAATGCTATTATGAGTAGTGAGGCGGCTGCAAGTAGTATGAGCAGCGGCATCGATACACCTTGCTGCAGGGGGCCCGTCATGGTGCCATGAATACCCGTGGTCGTGGTTACAACACTATGATTCATGCCTGGGGCAGGGTTTTCACCAGGGGTGATCACGGGCTCGGGGAGCGGTAGGTATCTCGGTGAACTCAATTGATTCTCCCTTCCCACCAAGGTAACCTGGTTTTATTATATGGATACTGGATATAATATTTTCATGCACCACAGGCTATACTCTAGCGGTATCAACGGGTCTGGTAGTAGGATCACCGTTCACGCTCATCCTGAAGGCGTGTAGTCGCGGGATAATCTTTTTATCTTCCGGGCTTGACTAGAGATTATTGATATTTGCCTGGTGGCTTCTATGGATAGAAGG
>NZ_JBMFMW010000032.1:0-11050 GCF_049970475.1 Desulfurococcus sp. | reverse complement strand
TTCGATCCCAACTGTCTATAAAAATTTCCTCAATGACCTTAATAAACGTTTCTGCTCCTAGCGAAGATAGTGCCGGTAACTCAGCTATTTTGTAGCCTCGTGCTGTTACTGCTGTTAGTACCTCTAGGTTTACAATCTCTTTATTCTCTATCTTGTTTTTGGTGGTGAGTGTAGAATCAGTGGGTATGAGGGGTTGCCCCTGATCACCGTTGGAACAACATATAGTTAGAATGGGCCCGCGGGGACTTGAACCCCGGGCCTCCGCCTCTCTCAAACCGGGCTTGTAAGGGCGGCGTCCTAACCAGGCTAGACGACGGGCCCTTCCTCATTATATGGATAGACCGGGGTTAAAAATTCTTTACAATATATTATCAATGTGGAGAACCGGGTGATTGCTTGTCTTCTATCCCACAAAGCAGTCTACACGATGTATGCGTCTCAATTGCCTCCTCTATGCTTGGATTAAATGTGGCTAAGGAGATTCTGAGACAGCTCGCCGAGAAGATACGTGGTCCACGGTTAATAGGCTTAGTTACCGAGTCTAATATAGCCAGGTATCCTGCCTGTGATCTGAGTATCATTATAGTTGCAACAGGGGGTACAGAGCACATATTACAGGGGATTGCTAATAATTCACGCAGTGTTGCCCTCCTCTACAATAATAAATATAATAGCCTGCCAGCCACCATAGAGTTCCTCGCATACTATAGAGAACAAGGGAGAGAACCCTTAATGGTTACCGGTTACAGGGACATAGAACATCTAGTGGAATTAGTGGAGAGGTTGTCAAGGATATACTCGGCGGTATGCAGGCTGAGGAAAGCTAAGCTGGGTGTGATAGGAGGTATAAGCGATTGGCTTATCTACAGCAGGGTAGGCAGTGAATACTTAAAACCCCTCATGGATCTCCAGTTATCATACATAGATACCGAGGAATTGATCAAGGCATATAACGAGGCAGTGGTGAATGCGAGTGAGATAAATGATATACTTGGAAGAGCCCATGAAACACTTGTCACCAGTGAAGAAGTGGCTAAAGCGCTTAGATTATATAAGGCATTACAAGCCTTAATCACCCGTTACAACCTCGATGGATTCACAATAAAATGCTTTGATATAATACCCCGTTTAAAGACGACGTCCTGCCTTGCCCTAGCACTATTCAACACAATGCTTATACCAGCGTCTTGTGAGGGAGACATACCACTATTAATCTCGATGGCTCTAGGCGAGTGGATTACGTTGAAACCGGTTTTTATGGCTAATATAGCCGAGATCACAAGTGACAGCATAGTGCTCGCACACTGCACGTCTCCAATAATAGGTGGCTACACATTAGTGACGCATTTTGAATCGGGGCTTGGAGTCAGCTTACGCGTGGATTATAGAGTGGGGGACAAGGTGACTGTTTACAGGCTTGACAACAAGGTCTCCACTCTCAGACTCGGTGTAGGCTATATTGAGAGGCATGAGTGGAGTGAGAACATGTGTAGGACACAGGTCCGCGTTAAATTGCTTGGAGCTGAGAAGATCCTTAGAGAGAGTATTGGGAATCACTATGCCTTAATAATAGGGGACTATATAGATGATCTAGTGACAGCGGCCAAGTTGCTTGGTGCATCCATAGACTACTTTAATGTTCGTGCTTAAAGTAAAACCTCTATGTCAACGTCTTTTATGATTGAGCCATACGCGTTCCTTATAGCTACATCGCTAAGGCCCACGGTTTCAGCAACCTCAACCTGGTTCCTCTTATTATTGGTAAGAATTCCTGCTAGATATACTGCTGCGGCTGCCAGGCTCGTCGGGCTTTTACCGCTTATAAATCCCTGTTCCTCGGTCACTGATATAATATAGTTCGCCATAGTCTCAACGATCGGTGGAGCATTCAGCTTGCGTATAATATAACCCACGTAACGCCTCGGATCAAAGTTTTCCCCGAAAATCTTTATATTGCTATTAGATTCACGTATTAACCTCACTCCCTCCCATAAGTCTTTCTCATCGACGTTTAGCTCTGATATAAATACCTTTAAAGACTTAGGGGTATCATTAATCCTATATGATAAATAGATAGCTGCTATGATTATCTTTCTCAATGTACTCTCCTTGTAATTCTTATCCTTTACCGCTTCATGGACAAGTTTTGCAGCTGTCTCCTTTACAGCTGGCGGAGGATTAATGAGCTTCAGATACTCGTTTAACTCCTGTAGCGCTTTTTTAAGCTTCCTATCCTTCTTCTCAACCTTTATCTCACTGTTAACTCTAACCCAGCTCCTTCCTTGTTTCAGGTGTCGCATGAAGTAACCAGATATCTCAGTCCCTCCTACACCATGGTCATGAACCATGTTTGTAAACGTGCCACTGTACCGTGGGGTATTGTTATTCTTCAAGAAGCCCTCGAAACCCTGATAGATAGGCTTCTCATTAAACACGAAGCCGCATGACTGGCATATATAGCTGTTTGAATCTGGATCGAATATTATGTTTGTGCCGCCACAGTTGGGACACTTCAATGTCTCTCACCCCTTTTATACTTTCTCTGGGAGGCTAGATAATAGTAGAGGATCGTGGAGGAGGGGGTCAGATCCTTGCTTTCTAGCTTCACTACTACTCTGGGGTCGTCAACCCTACCGATAACATCTACTATCCTGCCTATTCTTCTATTGTTCTCATCATATACTGAGGAATTAACTAGTTTTAAGACGTCCCGTGTAGAGGGTTTTACGATGAGGAATCCATCCCTGGTAGAAATCTCTACCATACCAAGCTTATTCATAAGTATCACTCTGGTATTACCATCACTATATTACTTTAAACTCATAGTTCATATATAAGGCGTATACCATATAAACACTACATTATTCAAAAAATATGTAATACATGGGTTTTTAAATAAAGTGCTCAACAATAAAATAATACATTAACGCATATAATTAAATACTTCACTATTAAGGAATATACAGACATCAAACTCTATATATCGCTAGCACACCCCTCAGAGATTCACAGCTGAAAACCATTTCCTAGAAGCATAAAGCTTAAACCATGAGCCTCGCCAAGTTGTTTCTGGTTTTATAATGGTTTGTATGTGTTGGTGTTAGTCTTCTGCTATTATTATATTATTGTATAATTTTTGCCGTGTAGATGTTTCAGAGGCTGATTCGAGAAGACCACAGGATCCTCAAGTACCCGGAGCACGGGCTCACCGGAGACAGGGGTGGGGTGGCATGTATGAATCTCTTCCTTAAATTCCTTAATTCAAGATGTAGGGTACCTGTGAACGCCCCTAAGCCGTATGCAAGCCCAAGCAGGATACAGGGGGAACAAGGATGAAGTGATGAAACCAATTTATATAAACCTATATATAAAGACCTGAACCCCATTCAGAGGTACCTGGATAAAAACAATGAATATAGTCCATTGGTTCTCAACCAGTTATCCCCCGCATCTTTCTAATCTCATCGGCAATCATGCGGAGGATCTCTAGTTTCCCTGATTTCTTATCAACCAAGACACGCCCTTTTCCCTCTTTTAGCCTCGGGTAGTGTTTCTCCTCGTACAAGGGGTTTAACCCGAGTCTCTCCGAGGCCTCTATTATTTCCTTGATACTAGGATTTGGCACAGCCTTGCCTAAAGATATCTTCCTTCCTTCACTACGGCTCTTTTTCGAGTCTATGTAAGCCGGGTATACAACGATCCTCCTACCTTTATTATCCCGACTCAAAAAATCCCCCTTGATACTTGGTGATTATCCTATCCAAGGGCCCTCCCAGCCTACTTCTTAAGGAGGATCCCGTTCAAGACTCCGTCTTGTCCGGGTCTTGATGTAACCTTTACGAGTCCTAATTCTGTTTTCACTATTGTGCCTTTCGAGATAATTTTAAACCTGGCGTTCTGCGGATTTGATGGTGTCTCGACGACGTCCAGTATCTTGACCTTCTTAACCGTCTTGTCATCGGGTACCGCAACATTAATGTATAAGGCCTTCTTTAACTTATACTTTACCCCTCCTCCAAGCGTCCTCACGTGTATCTTCTCCTCGCTGCTACTTAGAGTGGTGTTTACCGGCGGGGAGCCTAGCTCATATTTTCTCTTACCCCTTTTCTCCCCTTTCAATCCGCCTGTTGGTTTTCTTAAATCATTACCCTGATAGTGAGACATCACTAAACACCTGTATTCTAGTTAAAACAAGTATTACCTGGTTATAAATGTTTTGTGAGCAGAGCAGTAGTTATATTCCTTAACAATTATTATACCCAATATGGAGAACAGTGATATCGGGGTCAAATGAATTGTACGAGCTACAGGGATTTCTAATCAACATGTTATACAAGCTGAGCCCGCGTGTCTTAAAGCCGGTTTATGAAATATATGAGAAATGGCTTTGGATGCAGATACGCAGAGGGCCTTTTCCAAGACATATAGGTATAATTCCAGATGGAAACAGGAGGTGGGCGAAGAGACTTGGGCTAGACCCCTCACTGGGGCATGTTTATGGATACGAGAAAATAAAAGAGGTCCTTAAATGGATATGGGAGCTAAAAATAAGGTATGTAACAATATACACCATGAGCACTGAAAACTGCAGGTTCAGAGATGAGCGTGAACGAGAATACTTGTTTAACCTAGCCAGGAAGGGATTAGCCGAGTTAAAGAATATGAGGGAGATACATGAGAGGAAAGTCAGGGTGAAAGTATTCGGGTCACTGGATCTAGTCCCAGAGGATATAGTCGTGTTGGCGAGTGAATTAGAGAAGGAGACAGCCAGGTATGATTCATTCCAGCTAAACATAGCGTTGTGCTACGGCGGCAGGCATGAGATAATCGATGCCGTAAAAGCTATTGTGAAAGAGGCGTTAGAGGGTAAAATAAGCCTTGAAGATATCAATGAGGAACTATTCAGCAAATACCTTTACACTAATGGAGCACCAGATCCGGATCTAATAATCAGGACCAGCGGGGAGGAAAGAATCAGTAATTTCCTACTATGGCAGTCAGCCTATAGTGAGCTATATTTCTGTGATGTATTCTGGCCGGAATTCCGTAAAATAGATTTCTGGAGAGCCATTAGAAGTTACCAGAGGCGTGAAAGAAGGTTTGGTAGATAATATTGTCTTACTGCTCCTCCATGAAATCCTCCGGTTCACCATATATTATCTTGAGCTCATCGATTGTTAAACGCTTCTTACCGCTTGCCTTCTCCAGGATCTCCTGCTTCTTCATGTTTAAAACCATGCCCAGTTTAGCCTTCTCCAGCTCCTTGTTGAGGTTGCTAACCTTCTCCCTTAACTCGTTGAGCTTATTGGTTAAATCCTCGATTTCCTTGGATATAGCGTTAACCGAGTCCTGCTTAACCTGTATATCGTTCTTTAAGTCAAGGTATTTTTTCACTAGTTCATTCAACTGTTGTTTGATCTTATCCCTTTCAGCTGTAAGCCTACCTATTTCCCCCCTCATATTGTTGAGCTTACTGGTTAAGTCTTTTACCTGGATCCTGAGGCTCGAATAGAATGCCTTAACCTCTAATATTTCATTTTTCTCTTTTCTCAGCTTCTCGGCTTTCTCCAGCAGTGATGTAAGCCTCTTTATCTTCTGTATTACCCTGTTCTCTTCTTCAATTGATAAGACCCTAGTTTGCAGCATCCATTCAAGCCTCTCGATCTCCTCTCTCAGTATATTAGATGGCGTCCTCGCCTCCCGCGACATGTTCTGGATGACGTTTTGTTTCATAACAAGTATTTCTCTCAGCGTCCTCAACTCTTCTATCTTGCTCCTCCTCTCCTCAGCTAGCCTTTTATACTCTTCAAGGAGGCGTTTCCTCGCCTCTCTAATATTCTTTAGTTTTTCCTTGAGCGACCTCAGCTCACCGAGATACTTCTGCTTCTCGGCTCTTTCTGTTTTCAACTCATTTATTAACCGGTATCTCTGCTCCTTCAGCGTCTTTATCTTCTCTCTTACCTCACTGATCTGCTTTGATGCTTCTTCTATTTCTCTTTGTATTTCCTCAATACTTGTTTGCGTCATTAGTTCTCCCATTAACCCTGTTTAAGTATGATCCTCGCGTCGACAGCTATAGCCCCCTTAGGGTAGGCCATCACCGGGTTTAAATCTATTGATTCTATCTCAGGGTTCTCCTCCATTAATCTAGCTGTTTTAACGATTATATCAGCTATGGCCTCCTTATCGACTGGCGGCTGGCCACGGTAGCCCTCGAGTATTTTCGACGACTTGATCTCATTAAGCATTCCCAATGCATCGTTCCTTGTAATAGGGGCTATCCTGAATGAAACATCCTTTAATACCTCAACGAATATACCGCCCAGCCCGAACATTATTACTGGCCCAAATATGCCGTCTCTCACCCCGCCAACAATTACCTCGAGTCCTTGTGGAGCCATGTTATACATTAACACCCCCACTAGTCTAGCATTTGGTGCTTTAAGAGACACTGTTCTAAGCATTTCTTCAACCGCTTTTCCAACCTCCTCTCTACTCTTGAGCCCTAGTTTCACACCGCCTACATCACTCTTATGTGTTATATCCGGAGACACTATTTTCAACGCTATTGGATACCCTATTTTATCAGCTAGCTCCACTGCCTCTGCTGGTGATTTAACAACCACTACCTCCGGGGATGGGATCCCATAGTATTTAATTATTTGGAACGCCTCATGCTCCAATAGTTTGAACCTTTTTTCCTTAAGTGCTGCAGCTAATATGTCACGTGGAGACATATATCCTCAACCCTGTTATCCTTGTATATTGGACTTTATTCTACTATAAGTATATAATACTTTAAGTGCTTTAGCAGCTCTTTCAGGCGACTCGAAAACGGTTACCCCGTTCTCCTGTAGTTTCCTAGCCAGCTTAATTGCCTCCTCTCCACCTATTGAAATAACTATAACCGGCTTCATATACTTATTCTTGGCCTCTATGAGGTAGTCTGCCAGACCACCCTTTATCCCTGGTACCTGTGGAAGCGCCACTACAACCACTGCATCGACATCGCTACGTGGCAATACTTTCTCAAGTACCTTTATATATCTCTCATCATCTGTATCACCTGTTAAATCAATCGGGTTCTCCACGATACAGTGAGGCGGCAGTATTTTCCTAAGCTCCTCCTTTAAGTCCGGCGGAGTCCTAGGCAGCTCAAAACCCTGGACTGTTAGCGCATCGGTTAACATTACCCCGACACCGCCAGCGTCCGTAACCACATAGACCCTGTTACCATTCATCAATGGCTGATCCAGTAGTATTCTTACAGCATCCATCATTTCGTCGAAGCTTTCAACCTCTATTACACCTGCCTGCTTAAACGCTGATCTATATAGCGAATAATTACCAGCTAAAGCAGCCGTGTGGCTTGCCGCTGCAAGGCTTCCACGACTGGTTTTACCGGCTTTGAACACGAGTACAGGCTTCACCCTGCTAACCCTCCTAGCTGTTTCAATGAACATTCTTCCACGGGCATTCTTCAAACCCTCCAAGTATACCAGTATCACCTTTGTTTTATCGTCGCCGGCGAGGTATTCAAGTAAGTCGATGTCATCAACGTCTATCTTGTTACCGTAGCTTATAGCCCTTGAAACACCAATATTATTATAGGCCATCCAATCCATGAGAGCGGATGCGAAGGCACCGCTTTGACTAATGAAGGCAACATATCCCTTGGGAGGCCGCTTCATCTTCTCCTCTGGAAGGAAGAATGTGTCAACACCGCTCCAATTATCGAAGATACCAATGCAGTTGGGACCGATTATTCTTATACCGTATTTCACCGCCAACTCCTTTATCTCGTGTTCCAGCCTCTCGCCTTCAGGGGTCCCAGTCTCCTTGAAGCCACCGCTTATTATTATTACAGCCTTACACCCTTTTTCACCGAGCTCCCTGAGCACCTCTGGAACGCTTGGAGCAGGTACAACAATGATAGCTAGATCCGGTGTCTCCGGTAACTCACTCACGCTTCTATAGCATTTCAAGCCCATGATCTCATTGTACCCGGGGTTTACGGGGTATATTCTTCCCTTATACTTCTTAATGAAGTTTTCCAGTATAACCCGGCCGACCTTCCCCTCCTTTGGTGTTGCACCTACTATCGCGACACTCCTTGGATTGAAGAATGAGTCGAGCATTGGGACGCCCCCTGCTAATATAATCTTTCTACCTAGATTAAATGCGGCCAAGGTATAAATACTGTATTCAAAGTAAATACTGAAAACAGGTGGGAACTGTGGGTAATGTGACTTTACTGGAGTTATTCCTAGAGTTCCTGAAGATAGGTTTCTTCATGTTTGGAGGCGGATACGGTGGTATAGCTTTAATGTATAAGGAGCTCGTTGAAATAAAGGGTTGGGTGTCTGATGAAGAGTTCACCAGCCTCCTAGGAATAGCTGAGAGCACGCCGGGTCCCATAGCAATAAATTCAGCCACATGGATAGGGTACTCCCTGGGAGGTCTACCGGGCTCTATTCTCGCTACAATGGGTGTTGTATTACCAGCATATCTGGTGATACTTACTGTAGTTACATCTCTCAGACCCTACATGGGTAATGATGTGGTTAGGATAGTGTTTAGAGGTATTAATGCGGCTGTGGTAGCATTAATACTATATGCATTTATAAAAGTGGCTAAATCCACCCTACTGACTTCAGTAGGATTTAGCCTAAATCTGATAGCCTTCACAATCTTCATAGCGGCGTTCATACTACTGTATATCGGGAACCAGCACCCAATAATAGTGATAATAGTATCTGCCTTGGTAAGCGTGCTATTAAAATATGTTTTCGGAATATAGTGTCGAAGCAGTGTTTTTCTTATGCTAAATACTGCTTAAAACACCGCTAAGACTCAACAACCACAACTGGTATCGGTTGCTGTGATTTAGACGGTGTCTCAGCAGCAACGCTAACCTTAACTGCTGTATCCACTGGTAGATTCTCCAACGCCTCTATTCTATCCAGGTGGTTTTTAACACTGGCTTTCTCGGAGCTCAAGATATCCAGGTTTCTCCTGAGGTGATCCATGGATGCCTTATATGCTTTCTCCGGTATTTCACCACCTATATAGCTTACCTTTACAGCCGTTACAGTTTTCTCCAGCTCAACTATCATGTCCTCTATTTCATGCATTCTCTTCCTGAGTACCTCCTTAACGTTTTTCGAGTCCTCCTTAAGCTTTATCAGAGACTCCTCTAGTTTCTTCTTGAATTCCTCATAGGTGTGCTTCGGTATCTCCTTCCTGCTGTTTAATTCCTCAAGGGCTGCAGCACGCTTCTTAACCCTCTCCAACCTGTTCTCGAGTACTGTGGCCGTGTATTCCCATTCAGGTAGCAGAATTATATTACCGTTCTCGAACCTGAACCTCTCTATTTCAACCTGCTTAAAATCAAAGTCGTTGAAGCTTACCTCCAGGGATGAAATGTTACCATCTGAGTCACTGTAGAATCCTACTATGTATCCCACTCGTCTCCCGTATGGATCATTCACGGGCTTACCAAGGTATTCATCGATTTTCTCAACTGTTAGACCCGGCATACAATACACCTGGTAAACTATCCAGTTGCAATGATTTAAAAACCAAGGGTCTAAATTGACCTACCCCGCCCTGAAGGGTGGTTCACTGGTTCCCCGCATCTATTTGGGAATGCATCTTTTATTTGTGGAATAGTCGAGGGGATAAAGTTTTTTATTCTGAGAACCATATATGGTTCTTTGGTGTAAACATTGCTGGATCTTGTTGAATACGCGGTTAAATTAGCCAGCGATCTAGGCGCATCCTATGGTGAAGCAAGGTACCACGGGATCAACGGGTTCACTATTTATACTAGAAATGGAAATGTAATGGGCTCCGGCATTACGAGCCGTAGAGGTATAGCTGTCAGAGTCGTAGTAAACGGGGCCCTCGGGTTTGCTGCAACACCCGAGCTAACTAGGGATGGGGTAAGAAAGACTGTGGAGAAAGCCGTCTCATTAGCGAAGGCAGTATCTCAACTCATGAAGAAGCCGTTGAAACAAGACGACTCAAGGCTTGGAAGAGCCAGGTACTCCGTTGTAGCTAGAAAACCATTTGACTCAATACCGCTGGATGAAAAAGTCAACTATATGACGGGGCTGTGGAGAAACATACAGGGCTCCACTAAGGAGGCACGTATCCCCGTATTAACTGTTACATATAACGAGTGGACTGAGGAGAAGATAATAGTCAATAGTGATGGCGGATACGTGGAGTCAAGTATTCCTAGGATAACCATGTATTACAACATGGTGGTGACGTCGCCTGCGAAGGGCAGTCTACAGAGGTGGGAGCAATTGGGGGGCTCCGGTGGATTAGAGCTACTTGAGAAGTGGAGGCTCCATGAGAAGCTGCCTGAGGAAGTAGGTAGATACGAAGAAATCCTCTTCAAGGCTCTGCCACCCCCCACAGACCCGGTAGACGTTATCGTGGGAAGCGAGATCGTCGGGCTAGTTGTCCATGAGTCATGCGGGCACCCGAGTGAAGCAGATAGAATAATGGGCCGGGAAGCAGCCCAGGCTGGGAAAAGCTTCATAAAGCCAGGTATGCAGGGTTCCCGGATAGGTAATGAATACGCTACAGTCATAGATGACCCAACCATACCTGGAAGCTATGGTTTCTACCTATACGATGATGAAGCCGTTCCAGCTAGAGCTAGATACCTCTACAAAGAGGGAGTCATATACGAGCACCTGCAAAACAGGTTCACAGCCCCATTCTATAATACTAGAAGTAATGGAGCAGCTAGAGCCATGGACTACGCCAGTGAACCTATTATTAGAATGGCAAATACGTATTTAAAACCAGGGGACATGAGCTTTGAAGAGCTCTTAGAATCGGTTAAGAGAGGAGTATATATTAAGTCTTACATGGAGTGGAACATCGATGATGAACGGTGGAGTCAGAGGTATGTCGGGCTGGAGGCATACATGATAGAGAATGGAGAGTTAAAGGGATATGTTAGAAACCCGGTGCTGGAGGTTACCACGAAGTCGTTCTATAGTAGCATAGATGGAGTAGATAGAAACCTGGA
>NZ_JBMFMW010000031.1:0-11165 GCF_049970475.1 Desulfurococcus sp. | reverse complement strand
GCTTCTCCATCTTCATCAAGTAATTAGAAGTAATCAAAACTATTTAAATTTATCGTTTAATCGGGTACAGCCTCTCGGCTTAAATAAGCTTTTTATTTTTAACATGGTTCTCATTTTGAGTAGCGCTGTCAACACATTGAGTATAAGATACTAGGGAAGGGTGGATTTATTGAATATCAGACTGGTGCTACTGGACTATGATTTAACAATGGTATATAATGTATTTGATTTCTACGAAGCCTATTCAAACGCTCTTAAACACTATGGAGGCGGCTTTATATCATTTGAAGAATTCCTGACATTGTTAAACCAGGATAAGCTATCTACTCGTATCCCTGAAGACGTAAGTGAGACTGATTTCTGGGTTTTATTTAGGAGACTATATGTCTCAAGGCATCCATTACCGATGGATGGCGTCAGAGATCTCCTGAGGCTCCTTAAAGGCCTCTCCGTGAAGGCGGTTGTGGTATCGGGTCGTGAGACTAGTAACGAGTATATATGGAGGGATCTTAGGATGCTTGGGTTAAGCGAGTACATAGATGAAGTATACACTGTATGCGACCTTAAGAGGCTTAACGGCTTCGAAGAATACCTCTTCGATAAATCATGGCTTATATCATACATCCTTAGAAAACACTGGGTAAGCCCCTGCAACGCGTTATGCATTGGTGATTTTACAACGGATCTACTCAGCTGTAAGAAGCTCGGTATACCATTCATCGGGGTGAACAAGGATGATTATAGAGGTGAATTATTAAGGAGGAAGGGGGCTGAGATAGTAGTTAAAAACCTCTTCGAGGTCATTGAATGGATACCTGAAATAGATAAAAGGGCTAGGTGCTGACGTATCTTCCATCACTAGTTATATAGGCTTCACCACGGTCTAGTAGAGAGTTGAGTGCCCTTCTGATTTTGTCCTCACTCGCGATACCTGATAGTATTATATGTATTTCACGTAGGTTCATTGGTTTATAGCTTATCAACTCCTTTATAATGGATTCCAATTGCTCCTCATTAGGGGCTGTCATGAGAACTACTTCCTCATCCTCATGCAATATCTTTAATCTCACTCTCCTAGCTAATTCCTCGATCTCATCCTGGGTTAAATTAGCCATTGGTATCGCCTCACTAGTTCCATAGGCTAAACATTTATTACTGGAGTATAATTTTGGTTTAAAGATGCTTTAAATATATCTCCAGATAAGTACCCGGAATAGGAGTACCCGGTATGAGTGTAAGGCTGATTCTACGGTATGATAAAACAGTGAGGTATAGCTTAAACCCGCTTATCGCTGTAGCTGATAAAATACCCGGTGTAAGAGTAGTGTTAGCCGAGGACACTGGCAAGCTCTACGCAGCTGTCAACGAGGCTTTAATGAATAATGAGAAATGTGTTGTGGGATACAGTATTCTAACAACCATGTTAGTGAACGACGCATTCCTTAGTGAATTAAAAAGCATCCTCAAATACCTCGGGGAGAAAAACTGTATTACGATAGCGGGCGGTCCCCACGCCACAGGAGATCCGCTGGGAACTCTATTCAGCCTCGGCTTCAAAGTAGCCTTCATAGGTGAAGCCGAGGAAAGCCTCGATGAGTTCCTACGTCACCTGGTTAACGGCACGGATCCATTTACCACCAAGGGAATAGTCTTCCGTGAGGAAGATAAGGTGATAGCCACAGGTAGGGCGAGACCCATAGACCTAGATAAACACGATCCCTTCCCATACTGGAGGAGAATAATTAATCCATTAGAGATAACACGGGGATGCCCATATGGATGCCTTTACTGCCAGGTAAGCTATATACATGGAATGAGCTATAGGCATAGAAGCATTGAAAAAATAGTGTTCTATGTTAAGGAAATGGCTAGGATCGGCGTAAGGGATTATAGGTTTATAACGCCGGATAGCCTATCATACGGGCTTACTAAAATAAGTCGTGAGCCCGACACCGGTTTAATCGAGGAGCTTCTCTCATCGATACACAGTGCTCTGAGAAGTATTGGTGGGCGCATATTCTACGGCTCCTTCCCTAGTGAAGTAAGACCGGAACACGTGAACAAGGATGTAGTAAGAGTACTAAGGAAATACGTGAACAACCGGGAGATCATTGTAGGAGCTCAATCAGGAAGTAACCGGGTACTTAGATTAATAAGGAGGGGACACAGTGTCGAGGATGTTTTAAACGCTGTAAGGGAGATCTCAGAGAATGGTTTCACACCAAGCGTTGACATAATTCTCGGGATACCAGGTGAAACACGGGAGGACCAGGAGCTAACTCTAGAACTTATAGATGAAGTAATAAGAAATAATGGCAGGATACACATACATTACTATCTACCATTACCGGGTTCACCACTAGGGCTTCATCCTCCAGCAAGGATACCTAACGATATAGAGGTGAAGATAAGCCGGTTAATAGGTTCTGGGAAGGCTTATGGATCCTGGTTTAGTCAGAAAGAGTTATCTGAAAAAATAATAAAGCTACATGAGAGAGGTGTGATAGTGCCTTCCATATATAAAGGCCCTACTATGAAAACGTTTTAACAATCCTTTTCAAATACCTTGAGTCCTGGATTCGCTTCTAGGGCTGATTAAACTGCCATGAGTTCCAGCTTTTCTCCTCAGATAGTCTGTGAGCCATTGGCACGAAGCGGGATCGTAGTAGCCTCCCTCATAACACTTATATATATATGGACATTTAATGCATGGGATATCCGCCACATCGTTGAATATTTCTTCTAGTGAATAAGGATCTATACCCGCCTCCTCCATGATTCTAATTAGTTTCTCCCTCACTGGTTTAACTAGAAATGTCTTACGACCGCCATGCGTAATAGAGATTCTTTCCACTGAACCGAGTTCCTCGAGTTTTATGAGGATTTTTGAAATGATCCTCGGGTCAAGGTTCAAGTCCTTGCTTAACTGACTTTGATATATCTCCTGGCCCGAATGCCTTACCAGATATTTTAATATCTGTACCTCATTTTCTGAGAACTCTCTGCCACCCATTGTTGTTCACCACAGGTTTCACGTGGTTTGTATGGTAAGCACCCTGCCTAATTAGATATTCTGGTGAAGAATCTAATATATTTGACACCAACAGATACATTCCTGAATACTAGGGCTTCAAGTTTTTCCAGGTGCACATATATACGCGTTTTTCGTGTTAAGAATAAGCATCCGAGTGTCTTCAACAAGCCTGGATGCTACATCCACCTTATGTCTTAACCCTGGCGTGAGGGCATCCGGGTAATCTAGTTTCCTCAGGCTTATGTATATCTCCTCCATGAGATTAAAGTATTTAACCGCCTCATCTATTGATCCTTTGTCAAGTAGTTTAATAATATATCTCCTGAGTTCCCCGATGAGATCCCCTAGTCCCTGTAAATATGGAACATATGGTACGTCTAGGCGTCTCCACGATGAGACATTGTTTTTAACTATCACTTCATAGAATAATGCTGCCTCAACATACTCGCTTAACCCATTGTAAACCATGCCACTATAGTATATGTCGGGGTGTTCCCTCATTAGCCCGTTTATCTTTTTAACAATACCTTCAGCAATGCTGAGCCTTTTCTCAGCATCACCGATGAGCCCCCTGTGGATCAGTGTTACAACGTCGCTAGAGTTCCTTGTAAGTTCCCTGACAAGCCTGTATACCTCTTCACGTACAGAGTCCTTAAGGCTTAGAATCCCATCGATCTCATCGATACTATTCCTGATGACGTTGAGTATTTCCTCTATGTTCTCCATATCTCCCCCTAGTTGAAAACTATATAAGACCCTGCCATAATTAAAATTGCTGATGGGAGTCCCGCCGTAGCTCAGCGGCAGAGCGCCCGGCTGTAGTGAGGGCATAGACACCGGGTGGCCGGGGGTTCAAATCCCCCCGGCGGGATTTCCCCTATAGTATTTCAACCCTTTATCTCTTCCCAGACGTGATCGGGTATTCTTCTATTAAGGATATAATAGATTAGATCACTCGATATAAACGGCTTCTCCTCTACCAGCGGGTATCTGAATGGTAAATGAATTATTCTATCACCATCCCTGATTGATACTCCATCCACGTATTTATAGCCGTTCATTCCCTTATTTAAGTGCATGTAGTATATGTAGTAGACTGCCCCATCTATACTGTATTGCCCATCCCCTATGTTATAGGATTCAATTGATTTAAGTCTGCTACTTATAAGCTCCCGGGTCCTCTTCTTGGGCGGGTGATCTCCTAGTATACCTCCAACTACCACGTACTTGGTTCTAGATAGGATTTCATAGGTTAGCTCCCTGGGACTGGCTGGATCAAGTATTATCACCTCGCCGGGCTTGATGACACCGCTGTTAACGATCTCAATAATGCTCTCCTTAACCGGTATCCCATACCTGCCCAATATTCTATGGTATTTCCCAGGGATATTTGCGAATACCACACAGTTCGAGCCGTAGAAACCAGAGAGATGCCTGTATTCGAGGAGTATCCATGGACTCAATCCATCTTCCAAGTGCTCTATTACAACAACTGGCTTACTACATCCACTGGGAATCATGGTGATGACTTCACCGGGATCAAATCGTATAATATGAAGACGGTTGATAACCATGCTGTGTAAAAAGAAAGCAGTCCCCTGAGATACAAGTGCATCCTTTTAGTAGGCCTATACCTTACCGCAACGAAGATTATGGTTGTATAGTACACTATAGGTGAAAGAGTCCAGGTTACAACACTGGTTTGCAGGGGACCCATGAAATACAGCAGAATAAACGTGATGACGCCATATACTACCCCTGAGGCAAGCCTAATAAGCCATATACTGTCTTCAGTGTTCATTCGCCTGCACCACATGATAATAATCTCGTTAAAACTAATTTTAAATAAATGGTGAAGAGATTGCTTAAGAAGGCCATGGATATATTGGATATCTATTCATGGGTAAACAAGTATAGTAGCGTGGTCACGGGCTGCCTTATAGATAACGCATACCATTATAAATCATACTGGATCCTCAAGCTAAGATGTCGCGAGGGAGTATACATCGTTAAAATAGAGCCCGGGGTAAGGATGCATCTCTCACAAAGCCATCCCGAGGAAAAGGATATTGATGGCTTTACCAGGTTTCTTCGAAGTAGGATAAGGGACTCCAGGATCACGTCTATTAAACAGCCATGGTGGGAGCGAATAATATTGTTTGAGACAAGCATTCATGATAAAATCCTGAGACACTATGTGGAATTACTCCCAAGGGGACAATGGATCATAACGGATCAATGCGATAAAATAGTATATGCATCAAGGTTCATGGAGTATAGGGATAGAAGTATAAAGCCCTCTGAAGTATATAGTCCACCCCCATTGAAGAACCTGTCTCCATCAGACAAGGATGCTCTATTAAATGTAGTTAAGGGCGGAAGGGACCTAGTTAGAACCATTATCTCAGCATGGGGTATTCCAGGCCATATAGCTGAAGAAGCGATACATCGCGCTGGGCTATACGGAGTTAAAAACAAAGGTGTCTCGGAAATACCCTACCAGGATCTCGAGAAGCTTGTGGATGAATACAGAAGAATAGTGGAAGAGGTATTAAATGGTAAGGGATACCTGGTGTATGGCGATGAAAACAAGCTTGAAATATACACCTCTTATGAACCAAGACTATTCAGCGAGGTATACGACAAAACCGTGAAGCCTCTTGACGACATCAACACAGCTATAGATGTCTACTTCACTGAATACGAAGCATACCTGGATTACCAGACGAGAATGGAGGAAGTAACGGAAAAACTCAGGGAGATCGAAGCGAGGATCAAGCGGCAAGAGGAGATAATAGCCGAGTATAATAATGAGATAGAGAACATAGAGTCCATTCTTCAAACCATATACAGTAACTACCATGTAGCCGAGGAGATACTTGAATGTGCTCGTGAAACCAGGGAGAAGAAAGGCTGGGAACACATAGCCGAGGAATGCAATGGTGTCATCGAGATACGTAAGGATAAAGGAATGATCGTGGTCAAGCTCGGCGAGAAAACGCTCGAGCTATCGATACGCGAAGACCTGAGCAGACAGGTAATAGAGCTGGAGAGAAAACATGGCGAACTAGTAAGGAAGACTGAATCAGCCAAGAAAGTACTCGAGGAAATGCATCAACAATTAAACACTATATCTATAAGTATGAATACCGAGGAGAAGACTATTAGAAAACCCTCCCCCACATTTTGGTATGAGAGATTCCACTGGTTGTTCACCAGAAATGGTTTTCTAGCCATCGGCGGCAGGGATCAATCTCAAAACGAGTTGGTGGTACGTAAGTATCTCGGTGAAAACGATGTATTCATACATGCAGACATACATGGAGGCTCAGCCGTGGTCTTAAAAAGTGGGGGTGCACACAGTCTGGAAGACGTGGTCGATGCTTCCTACCTAGCAGCATGCTATTCGAAAGCGTGGAAGGTCGGTTTCAGCTACATAGAGGTCTACTGGGTACCAGGTCGACAGGTCTCGAAGACTCCCCCACCAGGTGAGTACCTACCCAGAGGGGCGTTCATGGTTTACGGCTCGAAAAACTATCTCCAAGTACCGTTAAGACTTGGAATAGGGATCAGGGAATACGTTGATGATATCTACGGCGAGTATTTAAAGATAGTGGTAGGCCCCCAAGAATTAGTTAGAAGCCAGGCTATAGCATACGTGGTTATCATCCCAGGTGATAAAAAGCCGCAGGATATATCCAAAGAAATTGCTGGATACCTGGAGGGGATTATTCTAAGACAGAGAGGTGTTAAGTATAAGATCCCTCTAAGTGAGATCGAGTCAAAGATACCTGGACCCTCAGATATAATGCTAGTCTCCACCCCTTAACAAAATTGAAAATCCCTCCCCTAGAACACTATTTCCACCAATGCTGGTCTTCAACAAGCATAATACCTAGGGAAATAATTTATAACTGAAACCCTCATCCTTTAGGGCGGGGAGGAGGTCGTAAACTCCACCCCTCTAATGAAGACTGAACCCTAGCTGTTGCTCCTGGGAATTGTAACCTATTATAGTTAAACTTATATTCTATATTAGACCTTCTTTAATCCTAGGTACATGTTAAAGCCAGTAAGGGGGATAATTGTGGGAGGAAGCAGAAATATAGAAATAGAACTTTTAAGAATGACTAGTGTAAGCAGGATGAAGGTTGAACTAGTCGAGAGAAAAGGAGTAGGACACCCGGACTATATAGCTGACTCGGCAAGCGAGGCTGCTTCAAGAGCTCTTTCAAAGTACTATTTAAAAGAGTTTGGCACAATATTGCATCACAACCTCGATAAAACACTACTTGTCGGAGGACAGTCGAACCCCAGATTCGGCGGCGGTACACTCTTAGAGCCTATATACATAGTAGTTGCAGGCAGGGCTACTACAGAGGTAAGAGTTGAGGATGGCATAGTTAAAGTACCCTTCGGTAAAATAATTATAGATGCCGTTAAAGACTGGATTAAGAGGAACATGAGATACCTGGATCCGGAGAGACACGTAATAGTGGACTATATGGTTAGAAAGGGTAGTACAGACCTCGTAACAGTATTTGATGCAGGGAGATCATCCGTACCCCTTGCAAACGATACAAGTATCGGTGTAGGCTACGCCCCGCTTTCCACACTGGAAAAACTAGTACTACAGAGCGAGCGATTATTGAACAGTCCAGAGTTTAAATCCAGGGTACCAGCTGTAGGCGAAGACGTGAAAGTAATGGGTCTGAGAAGGAATAAGGATATAGTGTTAACAATAGCGGCTGCAATAGTCGACAGCGAGGTAAGAGATAAATATGAATATCTGAAGGTTAAAGAAGACATAGTAAACGTTGTCTCAGACCTGGCTGGTAGAATAGCTCCAGATTATAATATTAAAATACATGTAAACACGGCTGATATACCGGAGAAGAATAGCTTCTACCTAACAGTCACAGGCACCTCTGCCGAGCATGGAGACGATGGCGCAACCGGGCGGGGCAATCGTGCCAATGGATTAATCCCCCCTATGAGGCCTATAAGCCTTGAGGCGACTGCTGGGAAGAACCCTGTAAACCACGTGGGCAAGATATACAATGTGATTGCTAGAAGGATAGCTGAGAGAGTCTATGAAGTATACAATGGCATATTCTCTGATGTATACGTGGAGCTATTGAGCCAGATCGGTAAGCCGATAGATCAACCGCTTGTCGCAAGCGTGAAATTGATTCCAAGTGATCTATCGATGAACGATATCCCCTCACACATCATGAGCGAGATCCATGGCATAGCAGATGAAGAACTCACTAATATAAAGAGGGTCACCGAGATGGTTCTAAACGATCAAGTAACACTGTACTAAGCTAGCTGTTTTTCCTAGACCTCTGATACTCTTCTATCATTCTCAATATTCTCTCATGTCTCTCCAACTCGATTAACTCATCTATTTTACGCCAGAGCTCGTTAGCCTTCTCAATGACCTCTTTTTCAACTATAACGTAGTCACCTAAGTCATATATGATCTCCGGTTTCACCACCGGGATCCTCTCCTTTAACGGATCGACTGCCACCACGGGTGAAACAATGAAGCCTCTTCCACTGGTTAAGATATTCTTCAACTCGCTTGATATCTCTAATACCTTCTCCATGTAAACACCGCGATTAACTAGTCCACCCTCTCTCCGCACGGTACTCACTTTTGGTATCATTACCAGGTCTCCGCGACCCAGCTTAACTACATGTTCCTCCAGTTGCAACAGCTTTTCATATAGTTCCCTAATAACATTGTCCTTGTCCTCTATTTTCCTCCTTAAGGCTTCCAATTCGTTTTGTAAAGCACTTATCTTTCTCTCGTAATCCTCTATCCCTGGCTTCCTAGAGCGCGTGAGTTTCAACTCTAATTCTAGATCTTTTATATACAGGTCTTTTCTCTCTATTTCATCGAGTAGTTTCCGGACTAGTGCCTCCAACGTGTTCACTTTCTCACTTAGCTTCTCGCATACAGGTGTAGTGGTTGGTTTCATTTTCTCCTCTACTACTGGGGGGATCTTGGGAATACTTCTTTTAAAGTGTTCCTCGAGAACCTCTGAGAAGGGTTTACCCCTGATTATCTCGGCTATAAGCTGGTACCTATCTACTTTTTTCACGTTAGCGAGCTTCGATTTCACTTCTTCAATAGTGGCTTTATAATTATTATACGCCTTTACAGCAGCTGCCAAGGCATCCCTAGTATGTGAGTCAGGTATGTTGACCACGTATTTCTCCGAGTATTCCCTAGCTATCCTGTTTTTCTCATCGATAGTTATATCTTGCTCGGGAACGTAAAGCACCGCGTTAAGCATTGATGCAAGCTTCACAACTGTTTCAGGCGGCTTTGAAACATCCGTCGCAACCACTACAGGTTTACCAATCCTGCTTATCAAGTTGACTATTTCATCCCTATCAGGGCTCTTCATACTGGTTATGAGTACTGGTTCTCCATCTAGCGTAAGAACTGAGACACCTATACTCATCCCTGGATCCACGCCAACTATCACAGGTTTCCTGGCTTGATCGCTTACTGGCTCTATCGACTTCCTGCTCGCATACGGCTTAATAATTATCTTAACATTCTTGTACTTTAAAGGCTTTATTAAACCGTATAGGCTTTCCCTTGGAGCATAAACTATGAACACGCTTTTCTCAAGGCCTCCCTTGCTCCTCTTTATCACCATATCATAGTCGAGCTTGTTCTCATCCAGGATACGCTTTATCTCCTTTGTTGCTTGAGCGATACTGGCCCTTATACACCTCAGGAATCTATCCCGGCTCATACCACCCTGTGTTACACTTCTCCCCTTCGTAACAACTATCCTAGTTTTCTCAGCAAATAACCTGACCTCATAACCTATACCCCTATAGGCTGCCAATGCATTTATATAGGCTGTCTTCAACGGTGTCTCAATCACCGTATCTATCCCTAGCTCCCTTGCCACACTATTTACATCTCTTGCATCATTTGGCGGCCCTGTTACCTGGACCACTTTAACGTTTCCAGGGAGCAACTCAAATATCCTTCTCAACTCATTCTCAGAGGGGGCTAATTCATATATGTTGTCAACAGCTATAATATCAACATGATACTCCAATACTAGTCTAAGCAATCTATATAACTCGACGTCCTCGAAGGATGCAATGATCTCTCCATTCCTTAGCACCACGGCTGAATAGAGGGGTTGCCTTCTGCTATTCGGTGATGAACCAGGTTGTATATCCACGCCGATTACTGTGACGACTATGGTATCACCTAGGTAGTTACTTAGCTTAAAACATCTATTTATACCCGATCCCATGGGACTCAGGTCTGATATTAAGTTTATGTTGGCTGTGTTACCCCTTCATCTGGGGTGTTGAGGGGTACCCTGAGACCCTGTATCCCGGGTTTCTTTGGAGGTGTCCTCAGCCCCCCACCTTATTATAATAAACTCTTCACAGCAGCAAACAACACCAACCAATACAAGCCCATATAAAAACCAAAACAACAGCCAAAAGCTCCCGTAGATCTCCTCACTTAACCAGCTGACACTATTCTATTATAGATCGTCATATGATCAATGTTCAACCCATATACCTTATTGAAGAACCTCACCACGTATTCAACATCCCTCCTCAACAACTGTAACGCGTTGGGTTCCTCCCTGTAGATGTATTGAGGCCAGTCTATTACATAGGGTTTCTCATCGCTTACCGTTACGATTATATTATACTCGCTTAAATCCCCGTGTACAATACCGGCTTCCCTATATGCTTTACTAATAGTATCAATGATATACTCGAGAACCTGTTCTGGTTTCCTAAGCTCAGGGCGTTTATAAAGCTCTACGCCTTCAATGTACTCTGTGACAATTACATGTCTATTGTAGCCCAGGGGAACCGGTACAAGTGCATTTATCGAGGACAGGGTTTTCAATGCTTTGAACTCTCTCTCAGCAGCCAGCTTCGACTCCTCATACCATGTGGTTGAAACCTTGTTGCTACTCCAAGATCTTAGTAGCCTTGTGCGTTGAAAGCTGGTTCTCCCGATCCTAAGTACCTTGACCACTACCTTTAAACCGCCTGGTGCAAGCCCTATGTATATTTCACTCTCCTTGCCAACCCCTATTTTATTTCCTAGTGCCTCAAGTATGTT
>NZ_JBMFMW010000030.1:0-11354 GCF_049970475.1 Desulfurococcus sp. | reverse complement strand
CTAAGAGTAGCCCACCCTCCTTTATGTAGCCAGCCCTCCTCACTATCCTCTCAGCTATATCCCTGCATCTATGTCTCACTATACAGAGCATTGTGTAGCATGTTATAGCTACATCTCTACACTCGTATGCCTCGAGTAATGCCTTAAGCTCTCCTCGTCCAAGGGCCTCGTTGTCTCCTCTTAGCAGGAAGTAGTTAACTAATGCCTTCATACCCGGGACCACGGTTACCCTAGGCCTGGATTAACTCTCTCAACACGCTGGCTATCCTCGACGATATATCAACATACTCTACTAACGGGTGCTCCAGCCTTGCGCTAAGCGTGTTGGCTAATATTATTCTCTGGACACCCGCATCCATAATCCTCGATAACGCATTACCGATCATCAATCCATGGGATGCAGCGACAAATATTCTTCTAGCCCCCTGCTTCAAGAGGATCCTTGATGCCTCGGCGATCGTCCCACCCGTGCTTATTATGTCATCGACTATCACGACATCCCTTCCCTCGACGCTCGCCTCTCTAGGGGCATAGCTCACGGCCCCGGTCACCCTGTCCCTTGATTTAACCAGGTAATCGTAGTCTAAGCCAATGCTTTCAGCCGCAAACCTGGCTCTCTCCAAGGCACCTTTATCAGGGGCGAGGATGACCGGCTTATCCAGCTTATCCACCACTGCTTTAACAAGGAGGTCTGAGACAAGGATGTTTACAAGGTACGGCTTGAAATCGCTTAGCAGGCTATTGCTATGGAAGTCCACAACTACGAGCCTGCTATAACCGGCTGATTTAAGGATCCGTAACACTGTTGAGGCCGATACAGGCTCTCCCGGCATAAATACCTTGTCCTGCCTTGAGTAGGCCAGGTATGGTATTACCCCGATGAACTCTCTTGCCTGGTTCCTTGCCAGGGCGTCGGCTAGGATTAATAATTTCAGAAGGGATTGATCCTGCATAGGGTACATGGTTGAAATAACGAGGATCGTGGAATCCCTTACCTTATCCGGCTCCTCAAGCCTCACGTATTGCTCTCCGTCGGGGAACACTTTCTCCGTGATACCGATTACTTCGGCATTGACTCCCCTAGCTATATTGAATCCATCAGGGTAGTTACCGGTTACAACAGCCTTAATCAACACGAGTCACCAGTATATTATAATACGGGTCTAAACAATTTTATTTAAGAGGATGAGAAGCTTGAAGTTCTCCCCCGACCTACCATGGGTTAGGGAAGCAGATTTCTGGGAGCCCCTTGGAGACGGAAGGGTACGCTGTAACCTTTGCCATAGGAGATGCATCATAGTGCCGGGAGCCTATGGGGCATGCGGTGTTAGATATAATCATGAAGGCAGGCTCTACACGCTGGTGTATGGGCTGCTTACAGCGGCTAACCCAGACCCCATAGAGAAGAAGCCCTTAATGCACTTCAACCCCGGTGCATGCGCATTCTCTATTTCAACAGTCGGATGCAACTTCTACTGTAGATTCTGCCAGAACTGGGTGCTCAGCCAGTCAAGGAGGGATGGTGCCTTCGGGAAGCCATATGAACCCCGGGAAGTGGTTGAAGAGGCCTTAGGTAACGGCTGTGATGGAATAAGCTACACATATAATGAGCCAACAATATTCTACGAGTTCATGTACGATGTTGCAAGGCTCGCCAAGGAGAAGGACTTGTTCAATACGATGGTCACAAACGGCTATATGACACCTGAGGCCATTAGGAAGCTCGGTAAACTCATGGATGCGGCAACCGTTGACTTCAAGGCCTCAGGTAATAAGGAGTTCTATAGGAGGTACATGGGTGTACTGGATCCCTCACCAATATACGAGAGCCTCATCGAGATGAAGAGACAGGGTTGGTGGATCGAAGTGACGAGCCTCATTGTTCCAGGTGTCGGCGATAGAATAGAGGATACGGCGGGCCTTGCTAAATGGATTGCCGAGAACCTCGGGGAGGAGACGCCATTCCACCTCCTGAGATTCCACCCAGACTACCTGGCGCAGGATATCCCTCCAACACCTGTTAAGACGTTGGAGAGGCATGCTGAAGCGGCTAGAGAGGCGGGATTGAAGCATGTTTACATAGGTAATGTGTGGGGGCATCCCTTAGAGAATACCTATTGTCCTAGATGCGGCTCCCTTGTTGTGAAGAGAAACGGCTTCTATATTATCGATTGGAGGCTCGGAGAGGATTTTAAATGCCCTAAATGCGGTTATAGATTGAACTTTGCAGGAAGATTCCGCGGTAATAAGGGATACATGTATTGGTGACCCTAGATGCCGTACTTCGTGGTGGTGTTGGGAACCGCCGGAAGCGGTAAGACCTCGTTAACTAGTGCATTATACACGTATCTAACATCACACCAGCTTGATGCAGCAATAATAAACCTCGACCCGGCTGTCGAGGAGATCCCATATGACCCGGATATAGATGTAAGGGACTACGTGGATGCCCGTGAAGTCATGAGGAAGACGGGTTTAGGTCCTAACGGCGCGTTGATAGCATCCATAGATATGCTGATATCCAATATACAGGAGCTCCAGGACCTCGTAGATAGCTTGAAAGCGAATTACATATTGATTGATACCCCTGGCCAAATGGAGCTCTTCGCCTTCAGAGACACCGGCTCGATCGTGTTGAGATCCTTGATCGGTAATGCAAAAGCCGTCTCATTATATCTCATGGATTCTGTGCATATGGTCCGGAGCTCCAATATATTCTCATCACTACTCTTGGCGGCATCGACATATGTGAGGCTGGGATATCCCCAGGTAAATGTGTTGACGAAGACTGATCTACTTGGAGACGGAGTGTTAGAGGAGCTTTTAAACATGTTTGAAGACCCTGAGGCACTGGCTTCCATGATAGTTAATGATAGGGAGGCCAGTATGATATGGGATGAAACAGAGATCTCCCAGCTCCTCGAGAAACTATTGGTATTCGATATAGTACCGGTCTCCAACACCGCGGGAGAGGGATTTGATTCTCTTTACGCAGCGATACAGAGGGTTCTAGCTGGGGGCGAAGACTATTTAACAGAAGAGCCAAACCCGGTGTTGTAATGCTTCCGGCTCCTAGAGCACTCCAGCCTCAAGTACTCCAATATGCTGGCTAGTTCCGTGTATGATTTAACCCTATAGAACCTTATATCAGCCTTGATCGAGGCTTCTTCGTCATATATGGTATCCCCGATAAAAACTATCTCGCTGTACTTGGCCTTTAAATAATTCAACTGCTCAACCCTGTCAATAGAGTAGTCGCGTGTCACATACTCACTAATATAGTTTGTTAGGCACAGCTTCTCCAGCAGCGGTTCAAGAGTTCTCTTACTTCTATGGGTGGCTATCACTACTTTGAATCCATTCTCCACCATTTTTATTACTTCACTGATATTGGTGCTCAGTGAGCCGGGATCAAGGAGCCTTATGGAGTTTAACTCCTCCTCCTCAATCATTTCCCATGCCCGCTTCTTCTTCTCCACGGGTATATCTAGCCTGGAAAGCGATAGTCCAAGCGGCTTCAATTCATGGCTCACACCTAGTTCTTCCCTTATTCTCCTCCTGAGTTTATCGAAGTCTACTAGGCTTGGTATCAGTGTTCCATCTACATCTATGACTATTGTCTCGATACAGCTCATCACTAAACTACCTTTACCTTAACTGGGTGCTGTGATGCAACATATATTTCCCCATCATCCCTCATGTACCCTATTAGCATGCCATCAGTATTGTACGCATAGAATATCCTGCCATCCCTGCTTACACCGATGAATCCAAGTGCATCCTGCCCAACGGTTTTCTCAGTATAATACATTATCTTTCCGAGCGCCTCCTCGAGATCCATGCCGCCTGAGACCTCCATGTCTAGCCTCAGACATGGCATCACCCTTATAATGTATTCACCGATCCCTGTAGCACTGCAGGCTGTAGTGCTCGACGCGTAAAACCCGGCCCCAGGTATTGGTGTGTCCCCTACTCTGCCGGGGAGCTTCAATATGACTCCCCCAGTACTTGTTGCTGCTGCCAAGACTCCTTTTTCATCCAGCGCCACAGCCCCCACTGTATCGTAGACGTTTACAAGTTCCTTGAGCATAGTGTAGTATGAGCTACCATGCCTATACACGAATTCACGTATCTTCATATAGTAGTCCTGCTTCAAGTCTCCACCCAGTAGCTTCCTACCTGCCTGAATATATCTCTCAACAACGTGTGGAGGCGGTGGCGGCAGTGGTGGTAAACCCTTTAACACGGCTAATTCATCAGCGCTCCCGCCAGCCAGTAGTACATGGGGTGTCTCCTCCGCGACTATTCTAGCCAGTAGGATTGGGTTACGTGTAGCCTTCACAGCTGCGACAGCACCGAGGAGGCCTGTTGAAGTCATTAAACCGGCATCAAGGCTTCTCCCACCGAGTAGATCAAGGGTAGAGCCGTAGCCAGCGTTAAGGATTCCCGAGTCCTCCATGCATCTCACGGCCTCAACTACTGTGTTGAGGGCGTTATTGGATTCCCCGAGTATCCGCCAAGCACGCCTGGTACACTCCTCGATAACCTTCTCGGCTTTAACTCTAATAGATTCATCTCTCCAGCTTCCAGCCCCACCATGGAGAATAAGGGCCTTAACCATGTTTTCACCATCATAGTATAGATTGCCACTATAGTTTAAAACTCTAAGACAGCTATGAGTGAACCACCGTATTCCCATGGATTAGGATCCTTTATTAATAAATGTATTTAACTAGCTTCCAGATAAAGATAGATACCAGATTCGTGGTGAGAGCGAATGAGCAGTGTAGCCATGGGAAGCGACATCAACGACGAGTTATCCAAGGTCGTCTCCTCGGTCACATTTAAAAGGGAAAACCCCCTCATCCATATATTGCCAGGTATATTTATTGCTCCAGCAGTGTTAATCGTATTATACAACATCAATACAGTGTTAGACATACAGAGTATCCCTGCGACGCTGGCACCATCTACAGTGTTTATTCTCGCATATCTTATTTCCTCAGCGCTCTCATCATACTATCTACTATACTCTATTAAGAAACACCTCTATGAAAGCAGTGTTGTAACATACTACTTCACTCGTGGGAGAGACTTCAACGGGGCCCTACTATACATACGCAATGCTGTCACATCATCAACTCTTCCATCACCCAGTACAGGCATCCTCCTAGTGCTTCTCACAGGCGCTTACCCAGTTATACTAGTACTTGCCAGGAAGGCTGTTAGAAGACATGTGGTAGAGGAGGAGAAGGTGTTATTGGGCCGTAATTACTTCAGGGACTACTCGATAGCCGATATTGCTTTAGATTTAGCATTAACCGTGGCCACACTCGGCCTTTACGCATCATATTTATCATACAGGGTCATCGAGGAGTTCAACAACCATATCACACGTGTACACGGCACCCACCCAAATCCACCTGGCCCATTACAACAGGAGGTAACTGAGGGAGAGGGGGGTTCGCTGACTTCGCGTGTTATTGGAGTCGTGTTATTTATATTGGGGCTTACATGGGGTCTTGCCTATATGGGTGTACCATACAGCTTTGTCTCTAATCTATCACTAGGCCTGACATGGTTCGCGTTGAACCACATGCTGAGGGATAAAAGCTATCCATTCATACTCGCGGTGAACATAGCGCTAACCTATATATTGCTTATAGCAGGAGTGGCGACTGGTATAGCCGGCTACCCTGTTTACAGCGGGTTGTTTAAAGGTGTGTCAGAAAATATGAGAAGTATTGCTTCATCCACGTCGCTATACAGCCTAATAATAATGGTTTTCCTCAATAATCTCTCCATATCGATCCCATCGATTATTCCAATGGGTTCGCTTGCCCTTGCATCAGGGGTGGGTAATGCTGGGATAATAATTGGCTTGACGATTTACGGCCTCCCACTAGACACCGCTTTAAGAACGCTCTCCATCCTACTATATCCATACGCGATCACCGAGTTACTCGCGTACTCTATACTAGCATCCTCCGTTACAAGGCTGGAAACCAGTAGAAAGTATCTTGCAATAGTTTTAACAGGTATACTACTATTACTGTTAGCAGCGGTCCTAGAGGCGATCACCATAATACAGGTACGTGGTCCAACTACTAGTAGAAGCCACCTCTAGAGTGGAGCGTCAACTATATAGGGTTGTCCAGCGGGAAGCGTTTACTGAGTAGTTATTGATGACTGTAGCTTCAAGAGTTCCTCCGGGGGCTCGATAACCAGCGCTAATGCCCCGTATAATCCCACATCGTCCCCAAGCGTTGTTGGCTGTATCAGAGGCGGGGTTGTCACAATGTTTCTTTCTGCTTCCCTCCTTATGGGTTCAAGCAGTATATCAATGTTATTGATGAATACTCCTCCACCGATGATGACTACCTCTGGATCATATGAGTTTATCGCTGAAGCGAGTCCAGCTCCCGTTGCCTTAATAAATTGCTTCACCACCTCTAAGGCGAGGGGGTCATTGCTCCTGTATAGTGTAAATATATCTATACTTGTCACCTGCTCCCCTATTGAGATCCTCTTGGCGAGGAGACTACCTGAGGCTAGCCCTGGGTTCCTCTCAAGTAGCCACCTCGCTACTCTTGGTAAGTTTCTTCCACCAACGTAGGCCTCCCAGTGCCCGTAGCCGCCGCAACCGCACTTGAGTTCCGAGTTGTAGTCAACCACGATGTGACCTATTTCATGTGCGTTTCCCTGCTTGCCTAGTAAGAGATGATTATTCACTATTACACCGCCTCCCACACCAGTACTCAGCGTCACGTAGAGCAGGTTCTCGAAGCTTCTTCCAGAGCCAAAGTGCTTCTCTCCCCAAGCAGCGGCTACAGCATCGTTTACAACGTATACTCTCTTACCGAGCATTCTTTCCAGGGGTTCTAGTAGCTTTACTTCATTGAATAATAGATTAGGCGGCTTAACAATGACTCCCCTCCTTAAATCTAGTGGACCTATTGATGCCACGCCAACTGCTTCTACACTGTCTAGTATACTACTCCATTTCTCTCTAGCTTTAGCAACTATTGACTCAGCTATCGTTGTATTATCACCGGTTTTAGGTGTGGGAAAAACTATTTTATCAAGTATCCTGTCCTGACCGCACAGAGCTATCCTGGTTTTAGTTGCACCCAGATCCACCGCCAGATACCTGGCCATTCCTACCATCTATCCCTCTTGTTTAACCTGGATTTTTCTAAAGAGTATTGGTGCATCAGTGATGGTGTATCTCTCAGTTTTCCCGGGCTCCATGTTCACTGGGTTCTCTATTTCAAACCCGAATGCGGAGGCTAGTTTCGAAGATGCCATTGGCGTGAACGGGTGAAGCAGTATTGTTGTAACCTTGATCAGCTCCAGTAACGTATACAGCTCCTTGCTTGGATTAGACTTTTCCCAGGGCTTGGTTTCATTAATATATTGGTTAGCGTATCTAGCTATGTTCATCACGTGCTCTAGAGCCTTAGAGACCTCGTAACTCCTCATTGCATCGAGGTATGCCCCGATACCACTGCTAATTACATCGGCTACATTCTCATCAATACTCCTCTTATATACCTTGCCACCCATCTTTTTTAATGCTAGCGACCCAACTCTCCTAACCAGGTTTCCAAATGTGTCGGCGAGCTCTGTGTTATAGATGCTGTCAAGTAACTCGAAGGAGACCTCGCTGTCCTTATCGGTGTTAAATATCCTTGAGAGTAGGTATCTCACGCCGTCGCTACCATTATATCTCTCCACCAGTTCCTCTATAGATATCACATTGCCGATGCTCTTACTTATCTTTAGGCCCTTGCTGATCAGATATGAGTGAACTATTACCCTCCTCGGAGGAGGTATATCTAGTGCTTTCAGCATGGAGAACCATACGGCTGTATGGAACCATAGTATGTCCTTGCCTATTATATGATGCACGTTGCTCCAGTAGAGCGTGTTCTTCTCCTTGTCATCAGGATACCCTATCCCGCTGAGATAGTTCATTAAAGCATCGAACCACACGTAGATAACGTATTTGTCATCGAATGGAACCGGGATACCCCACCATACTCTTTCAACAGGCCTAGCCACCGAGACATCCCTTAGTCCCTCATTCCTTATCTTGGAGGCTACTTCTCTAGCATACTGGGACGGATACACTATATCTTGGTTCTCAAGTACATCCAGTAAGTAATCCTTGAACTCCGATAACTTGAAGTAATACGTCTCCTCCTCCAGGTACTCCAAGGGCTTGTTATGGATTGGACAGTAGGGCTTGCCCTCAACCTCCGTGTATTCGCCCGGTGAATAATACTTCTCACAGTCCACACAATACATCCCACTATACTTCGCCTTATATATCAAGCCCTTCCTGTATATGTAGTTAAATGCTTCCTTAACTGCTTTCTCATGGTAGGGATCAGTTGTCCTTATAAAATAGTCGTACGAGATATTCAATATTCTCCAGTACTCCCTGTACAGGTTGGCCATTTCATCAACATATTCCTTGGGGTGTTTTCCCGCCTTCTCTGCAACCCTCTGGATCTTCAATCCATGTTCATCATTACCGGTTAGGAAGAAGACCTTGCCACCAGTCAACCTGTGGAATCTTGCAAGCACGTCAGCGAATACTGTTGTATACGCGTGCCCTATATGCGGTGGTGCATTAGGGTAATATATCGGTGTAGTCACATAAAACACACTCATGTTAGACCGCCACTGAATCCTTATTCATTGAGAGTTGATTAATGTTGTCTCACTTTTTAATTATTTCCTCAAGCCTGCCGGCATACCTGTTTACCTGCTTCCTCACATATCCCATAAAATATTTGAGGAGGAGCTTTAATGGAGCATGGTATGGTTCACTGAAGTAGAACTTGTTCATTATATCCTCAGCCCAGTAAATAGTGTGATTATACATTGCGAGCAATGCATCAATATGCTCATGCTTCAAGTGGTCGCGTAGAAACCATGCATTATGCTTTAATGCACCCATGGGTACGAAGAACATTGGAACTATTATACTTCTATATGGTTTAAGCCTCTCAATCAACTCGATGGTTTTCGTGACGTCATCGGGTGTTTCACCAGGGATACCGAGGATTACCGTGGCAGCTGGGATAATCTTGTTTTCATGCATGATCCTGAAGGCATCTTCCACTACATTAGGCCACTCCTCGACAGGGTAGGGGCTTGACTTAGCCCTCATTATCTCATGTGCCAGCTTAACGCTTCCAGTCTCAATGCCCACCTCCACCCCGAGGAACCTACGGTGCTCATTCAACACTAGTTCATTCATTAATTTAGAGATGAGCTTATGGTTTTCCTCAGCGTACTTAACTGCTGCAAGGCTTGCATGGGACCATGCAAGACTCCTCTTCTCACCTATCCTCTCTAATACCTCGCGGTGGAGCCTTAATATTGGATCAGGTCTAGGTTTCACCCCGTCTGCATGGTATAGTAGTACATCCTCGCTATGCAGGATGGCGCCCTTCAACCCGCTCCTTATATTTACATCGATCTCGGCAAGTATCTTCTCAAGAGGAATAAACCTCAATGGTCTCAGTGTAACACTGCAGAATCTACACCCTCTGGGACAGCCACGCATTATCTCAACCAATCCATTAACACTAGCACCCTTTATAACAGGGATCTCGTTAACCCCGGGTACATCGCCTGCCCCCACGTACACATAGCGTGGCAACGGCTCATTCCTCAATGCCTTCTCAACAAGCTCTACTACAACCTTCTCTCCCTCTCCATCAACAATCGTGTCTACTCCCCATTTATCCATTAGTTCCAGCTCGTAGAGCCACTGCCATGCAGCCGGTCCGCCCACTATTATCTTTACCCCCTTCTCCTTCGCCTTCCTCACAACGGGGCTATTCATGAACCTGATAAAGCTCCTCCTATTAATCGGCTCCATCCCTGTTATGCTCCACCATTCACTGCTTGGAGGACCGTATGCAAAGTAATCGTGGTGGCTTAGCATCAGTATCTTCATCGAGTCCAAGTGTTTGTCTATGTGGTCTGGATCGATTATAGCGGCATTGAAGCCTGCATCCATCAGCACAGCCTCTATCTTTCTCATTCCATAAGGAGCCTCCCTGGGTCTCCCCGCATCATCCACCTTGACCTTGGGTGCTGCCAGCATCATCCACAGGGATTCCGGCATAGCTATCGGAGGTCCTGTAGCTATGAATCCCAGGAACTCCTTGCCGTGATGATTACTCATCATTGTTCGATCAGATGTGAGAACTATCTCGTACCCCATTTCACACGACCTCGAATAATACTTTACCATCTAGCCTTCTCAGTAGCTCTTCGAGGTTATCGCGTGTGGTTAAAACAAGGATGCTATCGTTGCAGACATGTTTCTCTAGTAGCTCTAGGGCCTCGCCTCTTGATTCAAGCTCGTATATAATTAATGAGTAGACATGGTTATTCAATATACTATCCTTTATTAATTCAAGTGGCCTAGTGCGGGCCTCCTTGTGGAGTATCAGGATTATCCTTCTACCCCCGCTTTTCATGGCATATTTGAGAACAATGTTCTTTAACTCCTCTACATTACTGTCGACTGAGTCAACTAGCACGGTTAGTGATTTACCACATTCACTTATCAATGAAGCCGCCTCCTTTACGTGCCGCCTTAATATTGCTCGCGATCTCCATGAAGTCCCTGATACCGCTTTCATGATGGGCTGCCTCCAGGGCTTCTACTAGTTTCTCTAGGTGCCTCTCCACACGCTTCACGAGCTCATCGATCTTAGCCTTGTAATAAGCCCGCTTCTTAACGATATTTACCTCTATTAATCCACTCGCCTCGAGCAGCTTCATGAGCTCCGAGGCCCGGCTCTTGGTGTAACCTGTTGCCTCACATATCTCCCTCAGTGTAAGCGCTTTATTACTGATTACCAGTATAGCAATTATCCTGGCCGTGTTGGGTTTCAACCCTATGGCGTTCAAAAGAGTTATCAGTCCCTTCACAGAGTACACCTTTGTCCGGTATTTCCCGAACGATCAGTATGTATAGAAAAGTTAATAAGCTTCTTCACCTGGTAAAGCATTAAGCGTTTCCTCTCTAATGATGTTTCTAGAGTCTTTAAGACCTAGGTCTAGTAGTTTCAGGAGTTTGTGTTTCTGTCGTGGTTCTCCATGCCGAGAATGCCCACTTCTCCATACTGAGAATTCCTTATTCTACAAACAAAGAATGAGGCATAAAAGAAGAAATCAAGAAAAAGAAAAACTTGTTGCTGGGTTAGTTTACCTGCTCGTTGACTAGCTGGTGTATTGATTGGTTCGTGTTTTTAAGTATCTTAATGAGGGGGGCAGAAACGTTTATTAAGGTCATTGAGGAAATTTTATAGACAGTTGGGATC
>NZ_JBMFMW010000029.1:0-11536 GCF_049970475.1 Desulfurococcus sp. | reverse complement strand
TAACGTGTTCCTTTAATAGCTCGGGGTTATCCCTGAGCAGTGTTAAAATACTCCAAGACACATTAATCCACCACGCCTACTCAACATGATTCAATAATCTTTAAAAATAAAAATGTGTTTTAACAGGCTTGATTAAAAAAGATTCAGCTATTCTCTTGTTTCCTGCTGGCTCCTAACATATTCCTCCACTATATCGTAGCCGAATCTCTCCTTGAACAATACCCTACCTTTCTCCGTCATCCTGAGGGGTGTCCACGGTGGGTCATACACTATATCTATATCGGCGTCTATGCCAAGCTTCTCCTTCAATGCATCAATTATCATTAATGGGAGTGTGGAGGCAAGGGGGCAGAACATGGTTGTAAAGGACATTGTTATCTTAACCGTCTTATCGTTGACAACTTGTATATCATAGATTAACCCTAGGTTGTAGACGTCGATCCCTATCTCAGGGTCTGTTATGGTTTCTAATACCTCGACTATCTTCTTCTTTAACTCCTCACTCACAGGTGTCACCTCTTCTTCTTTTCCCCGCTACTAGAAGGCATTATCTCGCTGAGATACGTTGACATTAATGCCTGGGGAGGCGTCTTGGATATCTTGACAGCTATATTATACATTACCTCTACTTCCTCCTCCGTTGCATAATCGAGGGGTATCCCCTTCCGATTATTCCTCTCCCACTCAGCTATTAGCCTCTCCAGTATCCTACTTACATCAGGATTTGAATAGAAGGCTATCTTATAGGCTTGCTCGCTTGATTCATCTATTAGTCTCACTATCCCCTGCTTCATCTTTAATATATTGGACATACACATCTTACTCCAACAAGTCCTCAAACCTTATTGTAGATATTGATAAACCCTGTTTAATCTTTTCCAGTGCCCAGCCAAGCCTCTCCATGAGCACGAGTATCGCTGATTGAGGTGGTATAACTCCGACTTCAGTTACTATGGCGTCAATGTACTCGGGAGGCGTGACATCGAATGAGGGGTTCAATACTTTGACGCCTGGATGCTGCTTCAACCACTCTTCGGGGACTATCTCGCTTGGATCACGGAACTCTATTGGCACGAGTTCCCCGACGAGTGTTATAGGTGAGAACTTATATGACTCGGCTACAACGTAGACGCGTACCCTGGCCTCCTTGGCTGCTAAAGCTACCTGGCTTGTACCAATCTTGTTTATCACTGCTCCATTACTTGTAATCGTGTCAGCCCCTATTACCACGTAATCCACATCATTCATAACATACCTCACAGCACTATCAGGTATCTGGACAACAGGTACCCCGTTATTCAGGAGCTGCGTTGTGGTTATCCTGCCCTGGTAGAATGGACGTGTCTCGGTACTGTAGACCTTCACCACCTTGCCTTGTCTATATGCTTCAGTTATAGTATTCACTGCGACGCTGCTGTGGCAATGTGTAAGTATGATGGAGTTCTCCTTTATCCTCTTAGCACCCATTTCACTTATCTTCTTAACCGCGTTCAGGCTTTCCTCGATGAATCTATTAGCAGCACTCACTATGGCTGAATGGGCCTCGTCGAAGCCATATTGATCCCTTAGACTGGAAAGAATAAACATGACTGCGTTAGGTAGGCTTACAGCGGTAGGCCTCGTCGATATGAGTATATCGGCGACTCTTCCAATATACTTCTTAAATAGGGATGCATCCCGTGGTCCATTATACTCCTCTGCCGCTATTTTCAAAGCTTCGGCTGCTGCCCGCCCGATCTTACCAGCTCCCCGGATCCTCATCGTCTTTATTCCATCAGCTATCTCAAGGACCTTTGGAGGTATACTAACATCGCTCATTCCAGGTACCTCCTTACCTCCATCGCTATTTTCTCAAGGGGCTTTACAAGAGGTGGAAAGCCTCCGTAGACCTCCCTGATGACTATCGGTATCGCCTGCGGAGCAAATAATCCTTTCTCGGTTGCTATGCCGTCCACATACTCGGCTGGAGTTACATCGTAGAGGGGCGCGAAGGCTCTATAGTTCTCTGGGAGGGTTCTCCTAGTGTTCTCATCCATTAGGAGACGCCAGTCTCCCTCAGGCAACTTAATTAACTCCCCGTATATGGTCTCAATACTAAACTTCAATGTAGGTGCTACAACGAATACCCTTACCCTGGCTTCATGTGCGTCCAGGGCGATAACGCTTGTCCCAATCTTACTCACTACAGCGCCGTTTACAGCAACTGCTTCAGCCCCCAACACCGCCTTATCAATGTTCTTCATGAAGAAGCGGGCAGCTGAGTCAACGATCAAGTAGACCTCGAAGCCCAGTTTCTCCAGGTACTCAGCCATTAACAATCCCTCGAGGCCCGGCCTGGACTCAGTAACATATACCTTTACCTTGACCTTGCTATCGCTTAGGGTCTTGAAGAGTCTTCGAATAGCTAGGCTATTACTATTAGTGATCAACGCGTCTCCCTCAACGACTCTTTTAGCCGCCACCTCAGCCGCTCTCATGATGCTCTCCTCGTACCTGGCGGCAATACCATCAATGTAGTCCCGGATCCCGTTAACCCCGTTCTCCAGGAAGTACTCACCGATCATCCTTAAAGCATTGATGGACGCCATCGAGCTAGGCCTCTCATTGATTATATCCTCATAGATCCTTGTAAAGGTTCTTGCAAACGACTTCACATCACTACTCGACTCCTTTAAAGCCGAGGCTATTTGAAATAATAGCTCGGATCCAGTTGCCCTCCGGGTAAACCCATGTCTTTCAAGCTCAGACATTACCCAGCACCTTTTAGAGAAGACTAGTTATTGATAGGAGGTAATAAACTCTACCAGGAGATCAATAAAGTCATTGAATTCACTGGTATTAGAGTAAGGTATATCCATGGTTTTCAATGGTTCCCCTAGAACCTCCACAATACCGCCTACGTCCACCAGCCATGGTGGCCTCCCCATCGAGAAGGCCTCAACCCCCTGCCTGTAACGGGTGCCCCTGTATATCAATAGCCTTGTAGGGGCTGTTACAAGAACTAGGTCGCTATCGAGTGAGGCCTCTATTGGTGTAGCCGCATTATTATAGCTCTCGGTGACAACTACATCGTACTCGCTGAGGAGCCCATATATATTGTTCAACCAGTTGAGTGCCTCCCTATTACTGAATAGCTTCATGATCAAGCCTGGCTCAGCATCATGAAACACCACGTTACCCCTGGCTGAGAACCTCTCGATCAACCCTTCAAGAACGGTTAATGCAACCTTATTCAACCTCCTAGCATTCTCTCTTACAATGAAGTACTCATCGACGCCTTCTAGTGGACGGCTGATCCTCATTAAAACAGTTTGAGAAGCCACGTCGGCGAGGATGCCCAGGTAGAGCCTTATTGATTTAATATACTTTAATGGATCAGGCGGCATAGTGAGTAGGTCCACAGGATTCACCAAGCGCACCCTGTCTAGTAACCCTAGCTCCCTGGCAGCAGTGTAAGCGTCGTGGCCTACTAGTATCCCTGCTTCAAGAGAGTGCTTCACGGTCTCGGCTTGATACCACCCACTATGCCCTGCAATCGGCTTGAAGTAGAATACCCTCAGACTCTTAGAGAGTGCCTTAGAGAGGTTGAGTGCTATAACCGTCTTGCCGGAGTCATGTGGGAGTAGCCCGGTTATCAGTAGCCTCATTGTTCCACCAAGAATGTTTATAACCCAGACGCCTTATACATTGTTGAATCATGGTGTATGATAATGGGTATCAGGGCTTTATTCTCAATTATACTGCTAACCCTGGTTTTACTGGAGTCTACAAGTATACTATACGTGTTCTCACAGAACATACCCTCTAAAATAATATACATATACTTCCCGGGCTCGGACATGGAGAGAGTGCTAGCTATCGTCAGGGATGTATATGGTAATGGGAGCCAGGTCAACGTGTATACTGTAGAGCCGGATCAAGACATGGATCCGCTTCAATATCTTTACTGGCTTACAACAGGCGCTAAGCCAACTGGGGACCTTGGATCTACTACACCATACACCCTGGTGAATCAATCCAGGGTGCTCGTGTTATGGAATAGCACGGGTTTAGTGAATAATCCATTCGTGGATCCAAGTATTCACCCATACGCGTTCAACCCCTTGTTCAATGCGTCAAGGAAATACATACCGCCTAGGATAATATCCCTTAGAGCCAACACGAGCTTCTACTGGGATGAACTAGGATCCGACGTCAACGTTAACCTATCCAGTAACATTCTCACAGTAGAGATTGTAAAGCATGGTTACACATGGTCCCTGAACACATCGCTTACCAATGAGTTGACGCCTCCCAGGATACTGGTCTTAGTGAACGATACTGGGATGGTTTCAGCAGGAAACTACACGATGAGCTTCTACGTTGTAAACGCCAGCGCAGACAACATAACACTCTTCTTCCCCGGGAGCCTTGAGATGAGTAGCGGGGTTAGCAGTGGGTTGAACAAGATAATACAGTATACTGTACAATGGTTCATGGTGAGCCGTGAAATAGTTGGAAGGCTCCCGGTTGACGCTACAGCTTGGTGGCTCAACCAGACTATGATGTCACTCAGCAACATAGCAAACCTCTTCCTCGCGAACCCCAATGTAACAAGTATCCTAATCTACGTACCACAGATGATTATACTGAGGAATGCTGTAAACGGCAACCCCTCCACGGAGCTCGTTAACGCAGTTTATTCTGGATTCAAGTCCATGCTACTGGATATCTCGAACGCCTATAAGGGTTCACTACTAGCAGTATTCAGCCCTGGGGACAAGAGTGGAAAAGGGTACCTAGTTACAGTTGGAGGCAGTGCACAGCTAGACATGGTGTTCACCAGTAGCCAACTGGCCTCGCTCCTATGGTCCACGGGCTCTCTGACCCCCGTGGGCTCAAGCATACTCCTCAAAGTAATAGCTGAGAAAAACAATGAGGTAAATGATTTAACCAGCAGACTCAACGAGTTAAACATCACACTGTCATCACAGAACCAGAAGATAAATGAGTTGAACCAGGAGCTTGCAGCATGTAGATCCGAGAACACTATTCTAAACACTGAGGTAACCAGTGTAAAGACGGAACTCGAAAAGGCTCAATCACTCTACAACCAGGCATATACATATATAACACTAGGTATAGCGGTTACCTTAGCCATAACTGCATTAATAGGGTTCCTCGTAGTTAAGACTGTAAGTAGGAAACAATAGAGTGAACTTAAGGATTTTTCAAATATCCCATAATCATCCATCCAGCCCTATACGTGTCAAGGGTAAGTTAATAGTTGCTGACTCAATATGCGAACTGGAGGATTCTCAGTGCGATTAGTATTATGGATATGAGGGATACCAGTATATTCAGCACTATACTATCGCTTCTAGCTATCTTCAGGGAGATCGAGTATTCTGAGAACGGGTAGAATAAGTGTACTCCCTGGATATTGAGAACATCGCTTAATATATGCGTGAGCCATCCAAGCGCCACCGCCTTGGGGATCAGCTCGTTTCTCACTCCGATGTGATCTAGGATTATCGTCACCACGATTGTGAACACCGCTAGCGCAAATATATTGTGCAATGTTTTACGGTGCCCTAGGTGTAGGTCGAGATCCGGTATCAGAGCCGATGCCCCGGATATCATGGAGGCCGCGATGGAGGATAATGCATCATAACCTATGTATAAGCCTACTGCAGCACCGAGAAGCAGGTGTGTAACCCCCTTCACTACCCCTACTCCCTCCCACCAGTGTTTTTTCCAAGCACCCTGACCCCGGCTGGTTCCCCGACCACAACGATGTCAACCAGGTTTGAAGGGAATATACCTGTTTCAATCACTCCATGTACTAGTTTAAGCGTGTTGTGGAGAGATAAAGGGTCTTCAACAGGCTTTAAAAGCCTGTAGTCAACGATAAAGTTCCCATTGTCAGAGACCACTGGGCCATCCTTCCCAGTACCCATTCTCAGCAATGGCTCGCCATACCCTAGCTCCTGTAGCTTCCTGATAACATATTTCACCGAGACAGGTACAACCTCTATCGGAATAGGTTTAACGTATATGTGGTTAAGCCCAGTATACTTAGTGTAGTCAACCACATACATCCTAACCCTACTACGTACAGCAAGGGATTTCTCCCTTAGGAAGGCCCCACCCCTCCCCTTGACGAGGTCTAGTTTTCCCGAAACCTCATCGGCTCCATCAATGTATAGATCGATATCATCGACTCCAGCTGGATCGACAGCCGTGTTAAGTCCGAGGGATACCAGGTGGAGGAGTGTGTCGTGGGATGAGGGGACCAGTATTCTCTCGGTGAAGAAATCCCTGCACTTAGTGATCAACAGTTTCACAGTCGAACCCGTACCAACCCCTACTACCAAGGCATCACCATATTTCTCATATAGATGCCTACAGGCATAGTCACAGGCATTTAACTTCGCCTGCTCAATAATGCTTGAAGCATCCATATCAAGCACCAGGTGCTCCCGGTTAGTTGAAAGCCGACATACGTTGAATATAAATGATAGAGTAAGATTAATTATTTATCGAGTAATAAAGCATGACAAGGGTGCGTGCATGTGAAAGCATATATCTCAGTCGATCTCGAGGGATTACCGGGAGTATCCTCCTTGACGATGCTTAACCCAGGTAACACGCAATTTAATAGAGCTGTAAAAGTCCTGACAAGGCTATTAAACACTGTGATAGATGAACTGGCTACCCATGGCTTCGACGCAATATATGTCGCTGATAGCCATGGATTAATGACGAACATAGATTACTTGGAGTTGGACAGTAGGGCTGAGCTGGTACAGGGTTATCCACGTCAATTCAGCATGGTGACACTACTGGATTCAAGCTTCAATGCAGCGCTATTCATCGGGTACCATGCGGCAGCGGGGACCCCTCACGGAATATTGGATCACACAATGAGTGGTAGAACCTTCACGGAGATAAGGGTTAACGGTGAAAGGGTCAGCGAGTTCATTTTGAATAGTCTGTACGCCGGAGAACACAACGTCCCCGTGGTACTCTTAGCCGGGGACGAACACCTCAGAGCCGAGGTTGAAAAATATTCTCCCTGGACGATCTTCGTCCCCCTAAAGAAGGGTGTATCAAGGTATAGTGCATCATACCCTGGCATAGACAAGGTTACAGAGGCTCTCAGAGAAGGGGTGTCTAAAGCAGTGAAGAAGCTGAAGAAAGGAGAGGTCCAGCCTCTCAAGTGGAGCAAGCCGTTCAAGGCCGAGCTAACGCTCAGGGATTCCCTTATAGCCGATATACTCGAACCCCTACCAATATTTAAAAGGATAGATGCATACAGGGTCGAGTTCACAGCGAATACGGCCAGCGAGCTACTAGGCTACATAGAGCTCATCGCCCACCTTGGCTATGGTGTAGACTCCTTGAAAAACAATATTAAATAGCGTGTTACAGCCGAGAGCAACACTCTTCAGGACAGGGGGATGCCAGAGGACTGAAACTACTTTTGTTTACTGAAGACAGATGCATCCAGGTACTCACTCACTATCTCCCAGAGGACGTCTTTTACCTCTACAGGTGTCTTCGCATTAACCAGTTCCCTTAGATGTACCTCTACATTAACAATTATCTCCTCAACCTGATGATACCCCATCTCCATCAGCCTTCTTCCCTCGAGGATGGTTGCAACATCGTCGGCTACTTTAACCACTATGGATTCAAGGGTTTCACCGCTTGAGAGCTCGTTGTAAAGGGATTCATACTCCTGTATACCCAGCTCTTTGATCGCTTGGGACTCTATTATCGAGAAGTATTCCTCCGCGTTAGCTTTGACAAGCCTTATTATGTCGCCTGTGACCGCCTCTGGTACATCATGTATTATACTCATGGATAGAGTGCGCGCTTTATCGAGCCTGATATTCCTCGACCATAGTTTCTCAGCTATATCCATCGCTATGATTGATGTAAGGAAGATATGCTCGGCAACACTCTCCGCGATAACGGGGGGTACACCTCTCAGAAGCCAACCGGTTCTGGGTATGTGGCGCAGGTTTAGAATATACCTGGTGTTCAATGACAATACACCCTACTGGCTCAGAAGCCCAGTATCTCATCCCATAGATCCCGGTTTGCAACCTTCACCGCTACAGCCCGCTTCCTAGTCTTCTCAAAGAACTCCGCAGCAACCTCGGGGAATAGGCAGTAGGTGAGTACATCCTCCTCCTTACTATAATACCCCTTCTCCTTAACGGTTTTATAGCATTCCTCATACATGGGCTTCAATAGGTCGGCCGGGCGCACCTCAATAGGTTTCTCATTACCTAGAACCAGCCTTATAATCTCCTCTTTTATTGGTGCAGGCGGCCTACCATACAGCCCCTTCACATAGTCCCTGACCTCCTTAGTCACAACCTTGTAACGACCGTTTATAACGTTGAGAACAGCCTGGGCCCCCACAATCTGCGAGGAGGGAGTGACTAGTGGAGGCCATCCCAGGTCTTCCCTGACGCGCTTCACCTCCGCTAATACCTCTTCCAGCTTATCCTCTGCCCCCAGCTGCTTAAGCTGCATGATGAAATTGGTTATCATACCGCCTGGCACCTGGTGCTCAAGGACATTGGGGTCCGGGATGAAGACCTTTATGTTTATTAGGTCCTTGTACTTGGTGAAAACAATCTTCTCCAGGTAACTGCTTATCTCCCCCACCACCTTTAGATCTATCTTTGGCCTATTCTCAGGAGGGAGCGCGTGATAGACTGTCTGTATACCTGGTTGACCTGAGCCGAATGCTAGGGGACTTATCGATGTATCGATGAAGTCTGCTCCGGCTTCAACAGCTTTAACATATGTGGCTACAGCTAGCCCACCTGTGAAATGTGAGTGAATGTCAACAGGTATCTTTAACCTCTCCTTTAACGCTTTAACCAGCGTATATGCTGTATATGGGTCTAGTATACCTGACATATCCTTTATCGTTATATGGTCTACCTCCAACGCAGCGAGCTCCTCGGCTATCTTCAGGTAGTGCTCTATGGTGTGGACAGGGCTTATAGTATACGTTATCGTGCCCTGGACTATAGCGCCAAGCTTCTTGGCTTTAGCTATGGATGTCCTCATATTCCTTACATCATTTAATGCATCAAAGATCCTGAATACATCTATGCCATTCTTGTAGGAGAGCTCGACAAACTTTTCCACGACGTCATCCGGGTAATGCCTGTATCCAACCAGGTTCTGTCCACGTAAAAGCATTTGAAGCTTGGTCCTGTGGACTCTTTCACGTATAAGCCGTAATCTCTCCCAGGGATCTTCATTCAAATACCTTATCATGACGTCGAATGTAGCTCCACCCCACATCTCGATACTGTAGAAACCTGCCTTATCGATCTTCTCGAGAATGGGGATCATGTCCTCGGTTCTTAAACGGGTTGCAATCAATGATTGGTGTGCATCTCTCAGTGTTGTATCAACTATTTCAACCACTAATATCACCCATTGAAACATGTAGGGGAAAGCCTTATTCTATTCTAATCCAAGTTAATTATTATCGATATATTTAATATCTGTATTATAAAGACTAGCGTACCCGAGAAGGAAGCCCCTAGCAAGAGATCCCTAGCTAAACTACATACTACACGATGAGATATATTAAAAATTACTTATAGGGATAGATTACTGGTGAACTAAAATACATCATCTTTCGCCAACAAACTCCGCGAGGCGTTCTATGCCTTCAACAAGGTTTTTCTCATCCATTGTGACGAATGTTATTCTGAGATGGTTTACACCGGCTTCACCGAATATGGAGCCGGGTAGCATTGCAACGCCTTTCTCCTCTATAAGCTTCATCGTGAACTCCACGTCACTTAACCCCTTCTTCTTGATGTAGTATGACATATCTGGGAACAAGTACATGCTTGCAACGGGCTTCTGTATCCTTGCATGAGGCAGGTTCCTCCTGAAAGCCTCATATGCTGCGTCCCGGCGTCTCTTATACACTGGGATCACGTCGCGGAGGTATTTCTCCTTGAATCCCTGGGAGAGATAGTAATATGCCATCCACTGCATCGGTACGGGGGCGACTATACCTAGCACACCCTTCAGCTTAGTCATCTCTGATATAGTGTTGCCCGACCCGTACACGTATCCAAGCCTACCCCCTGGTATTGCTATGTCTTTACTGAATGAGCCGACGACGACTATATTATCCATGGATGGAGCAAGCTTCTCAAGCCATAGGTGTTCTTCCTCATAGACTAGGTGCTTGTATGCAACGTCATATATTATCCAAGCCTTCTTCTCGTAGGCAACATCTACAATAGTCTTCCCTACTTCACTGCTAAGTATTCTACTAGTTGGGTTATCAGGGCTGGCCAGGAGTATTGCCTTAGCCTTCGAGCCTAGCTTCTCCTTTATACACTCTGGATCAGGGTTGAACCCATTTTCAAGGGTCTGTCTACAAGTCTCCACCTTTAAGCCGGTTAGCTTAGCGAGATCCCAGTATACGCTGTAGGATGGATCAAGTAGTAGCAGTGTATCCCTTTCATCGAGGAGTGTATATATCGATAGGACTAATCCATCGGCTCCTCCAGTGGTCACGAGGATGTCCTTTGGCTGGACATCTATACCTCCATACCTCTTTAAGTCATCCGAGATAGCTGCCCTTAGCTCCGGCAACCCCTGTGTCGATACATATCTGAAGTGTTTAAAGGGATCCTTCCTAACCATCTCTATGAAGTATTCGAGGGCCTCGCGATCCGGTGGGAGGCCAGGCTGCCCAGCCGTGTAGTTATATACCTTGACGCCCTGTCTAGATAGCTCCTCTGCCTTAGCGATGAGAACTCTCTGAGGGTTGACTGGGAGACTTAACACCCGTCTAGATATATTCAACGGCTAGACACCTCTAGAGTGATACATACTATCTATATATAGCCATAAATATATAAACACATTTAACCAGGACTCCGCAAATATGTTCTTATAAAAGAATCATTCAATCCAACCAGTTAGATATGGCAGCAATGATCCCGTGATCCTACGATAGTTTCCAGACAAAAGGTGTGATTAGCTCGCTCCCCGTAAAAACCCTGTGTACTACAGGCCTCCCCAATGGCCGCATAACATGCTTAAACACATGGAGCGGTGGCTGGTAGCACATGGCTTGAATATCTCTAGGCACCACTATCTCCTCCTTACTGAGCTCCAGGCTCTTATAGCCGCAGTGCCTGCACTTAAACCCCTTACCCTTCCCAGCGCTCTCCATCCTCCTACCGCATTTGGGACATAATGGGTTCAACTTAATGGTTTTCCGGGCCAGCTCTATCACGCATATCTTCTCTAGGTTTAATGTTGCTCCATGGGACCTACTCCCAGGTCTCACACACCCCATCACCTCCACCTTGTCACCAGGTTCCAGCTTCTCCACTACATCCCTGAAACGTTTCGTTGGCTCGTAGACTGCTACATCCATACAGCACTTGTTACATACCTTGAAGACGAGGTGCCCTCCTTGTATACGCCGGGGCTTCGATGAAACAGTACCAGTCAGCCTCACACACATATATGGGTGTACATCACA
>NZ_JBMFMW010000028.1:0-11885 GCF_049970475.1 Desulfurococcus sp. | reverse complement strand
CAAACTTATTGATTCAGATATAATGATGCATGCTTATTCTTTGGTAGCGGTGTTCTCCGTGAGAAACTCGGAGAAAACGTGAAAAACCATAGAAAGGCATTACTCATCACCAGTAAAAATGCAGCAAAGGTTTCAGGAGCACTCGACACAGTGGTTGAAGCCTTGAAGAGAGAGAACATAGAGTATTTCATTTATGATGGGGTCAAAGCGAATCCTTATACAAGTATGGCTGACGAAGCTGGTAGAATAGCTGCCGAGAACAGGGTTGACTTGGTAATAGCTATAGGTGGGGGCAGCGTAATAGATACTGCTAAATTCGCCTCGATAATTGCCACTACAGGCTTTAAGGCTGTAGAAATCCTGACAAATCCATCCCTGTCATCGAATGTCACGCGCTTACCACTGATAGCCGTGAACCTCACCCATGGAACAGGCAGCGAGATAGATAGATACGCCGTATTAACAATCGATGGAACCATTGAGAAAAGAGGGGTAGCCGTGAGATACCCGGATGTAAGTTTCGACGACCCGCTTTACAGCAGGACCCTCAGTAAGGATCAAACAATATATACAAGCCTGGATGCATTCTATCATTCATATGAGGCAGCTACATCAGCATTCTCCAACTTACTATCAATAACTCTCTCCAAGGAGGCTATAGAGATAATCGCGGAAACCCTGCCTAAAATACTTGGAGACCTAGATAACATAGAGTACAGGACCAAACTACTATATGCATCGATGATAGCCGGCATAGCTATCGATCAATCAATGACTCATTTAAACCACGCTCTTGAACACGCTTTCAGTGGATTACACCCGGAGCTACCCCATGGGGCAGGTCTCGCCATACTGGGACCCATGGTCGTATACTACACGCATAAAGCTGTCCCTGAGGTCTCAGCTCAACTATTAAAACCATTGGATCCGGGAATTAAACCGGTGAGTGAGGATGCCGAGAAGGCATATAAAGCCGTCAGAGACTTCCAGTCATCAGTAGGCCTCGATAAGAGGTTAAGTGATTATGGAATAGATAGGAGGGATGTTGAGAAAGCAATAGAGTTCGCCGTGAGAATGATCAACACGCGGTATACGTCTATACCATTTAAACCCAGTAGCGATGTCTTAAGAGATATAATTGAGAAATCCCTCTAATCTCCTGAGGCATCTAGATACCGTAGTTTTATCTTGCCTGCAAACGATGCCAATTTCTTCAGCATATATTCCCTCTCCTTATTCCCCGTTTTTAAATCGCTCAGCAGTTTGATGAAGAAATCTATTGTTTTATCAATATGCTCTACCTTAATAGGGTATGGTACACCGTCTTTACCTCCATGGGCATATGCATATATAAATGGATCCATGATACTCGTTGTGGGATCCCTAAGCGATGGCCTGTAGCCATATATAAGGTCAGCCACCAGTGCTAGAGCCCTTATGGTCTCAGCACCAACACCCTGTATACGTAGTAATTCATCAAACTCCCTTAAACCCCGCTCCTTTATCTCCTCAGCTATTTTCTCCATTAACCTAATATTAGATACTGGGCGATAGTATCTGGGACACTCCTTGATTAAATTCCGGTTTCCTGTTTTCCTAGTAATAGATCCACTACTACTCCATGAAAGAATAGAGTGTTCGCCCCGGAGGAGACGGTTAACTTCCCCAATATTTTGAAGCAGAGAATTAACCGGGGTTGATGCAACTATCTCAACAATCGCTCTCCGTGCATTTAGGCTGTCTGCATCAACGAGGTTGAGTGAGGGCTCCATCTTCACTGACGCTACACCGGAATGCGGGTCTCTGTTGGTCGTTAACGGGTGGCTACTGGTGAAGATATGGTAGCGTCTAGCTATCCCTAACTCCTCATTTAAGCCCTGCTGTATAACGAGTATTCCTCCCCTGGAATCAATGACCAAGCCATGAATATAGAGACTGTAGCCATCTTGAAGGGCCACCCCATCTATTTTGGCAGCCATTCTACTGGTGTCAACAACGGTATTGTAGTCAACTACATCTCCCACTAACCATGCTTCTTCGACCACATTGCGTGAATCACGTCCCTTACCGCCCAAGACAGCTATCTCGTTATCTCTAAACATACTTGGTGGGAACATGTTTTTCAACACATATAAAACAATTGTGGTTGATCCACTGCTATCCCAATCCATACCGATGACATTGTTGAATGCCTGGAACCATAATGGGTCTGAGAGACGGGTTAATAATTCCCTCGGGCCATAGTATTCAACAATATATCTAGCTATTAATCCACCGAGCTTCTTCATTCTCTCAAGCAGAAACAATGGCACATGTCCATCATGCAGGGGTAGCTCAGCAAAGCCGCTTGACATCCTACCCACTTATCCCCATTATTAAATAGATATAAACCATCCTTTAAACCATGATTATTAATCTAGGGTAGCAACGTCAAATGGTTTCACACCCTCATCCATTAAAGCCGGAGTTGATGCCTGCAATGCTGAATATACAGGTTAGAAAGCCATCTAGAATGCTGAGCGGTATAACAGTTGTAGCTGTTATGACGCATCCCCTACCCTGCCCAGGCGAATGCGTTTATTGCCCAGGTGGACTGGGATATAATGCCCCGAAAAGCTATTTTGGGAATGAACCAGCAGTGAGAAGGGCTAGGAGAAACCAGTTCCACCCGTTTAAACAGGTATACGAGAGGTTGAGGCAGTACGAGGCACTCGGCCATAATCCAAGTAAGTTAGAGGTAATAATCATGGGGGGCACCTTCCTAGCCCTCCCGGAATCCTATAAGAAATGGTTTATCGCAAACATATATGAGGCATGTAATACCTATCCCTATGGAAGCCCACCTTTAAGAGTCGACCTAGAGTCAGCTATCCTAAGAAACGAGACCAGCAGGTATAGAGTTGTAGGATTAACAATAGAGACAAGGCCTGATTATGGAAGAGAAAGACATGCAGATGAAATGCTGCACTATGGGGCTACAAAGGTCGAGCTAGGTGTTCAATCAATATATGATGATGTATTAGAAATAGTGAGGAGAGGGCATAGTGTAAAGGATACAATAGAGTCAACACGAATACTTAGAGATGCCGGCTTCAAAATATGCTACCACATAATGCTCGGTCTACCAGGTAGCAATCCTGACCGGGATCTAGAAATGGTTAAAGAACTATTCACCAATCCCGATTTTAGACCGGATATGCTGAAGATCTACCCCACCGAGGTAATAGAGGGAACAACCCTCTACACTTGGTGGAAAGAGGGAAAATATAAACCATACAGCGATGAAGACGTTATAGAATTAGTCAGCGAAATGTACCGTTACATACCTAAGTACGTTAGAGTAATGAGAATACGCAGGGATATCCCAGCAGATGAAGTGGCTGCTGGAACAAGATACGCTAATCTAAGAGAGATGATCGAAAAGAGTGCTATTGAGAAAGGCATAGAAATACAGGAGATAAGGTTTAGAGAGGCCGGGCTCCAAATGTATAAATACGGTAAAACCCCTGATCCCAGTAGAACCAATATAACCAGGCTGACATATGAGGCCGGTGGGGGTATCGAGGAATTCCTAGCCGTGGAGGACACGGCTTCAAATATATTAATAGGCTTCCTAAGAATGCGCGTGCCAAGCGAGAAAGCCCATAGATGGGAGATAGACAGAGATACTGCTATTATAAGAGAACTACATATCTATGGCCCTGAAACACCTGTAGGAGAGAAAGGTGTATGGTTCCAACACGTAGGGTGGGGTAGGAAATTAGTTGAGAAAGCTGAGGATATCGCCCTGAATAAATATGGGGTTAAGAAAATACTCGTGATAAGCGGTGTCGGCGCCAGGGAGTACTATAGGAGACTAGGGTATTTCCACCCACCGGAAAGCCCATACATGTTCAAATATCTTAAGTAAAAACATTAGACTACAGCGACTCCTTCACAGACTTCTTGAATATCTCTAACCCTGTTTTAGCTTCCTCCTCGCTTATCACTAATGGCGGGATAAGCCTTATCGAGGATTTCCCGCAGGGCAGTAGCACTAGTCCATTCCTCAGAGTCTTGGATACGATCTTGTTCCTAAGCGCTGGATAAGGAGTCTTAGAGCTTTTATCCCTAACTATTTCAACACCCCATGCTAACCCGATACCCCTTACATCCCCTACTTGTTCGACTTCGTGCTTCAACTCATTTAACTCATCCCTGAACAATGATTCGAGTCTTCCCACGTGTGGAAGTAGCCTCTCAACCACTTCCAGGGTTTTCAATGCTGCTATTGATGCAAGGGCATGACCACCGTAGGTGTTGCTATGTATCCCGGGTTGTTTAAAGTCGAGCTCGCTCCTGAATATAGTGGCACCTATCGGTACAACGCCACCGCTTAACGCCTTAGCCATTGATATGATGTCAGGGGTTATTCCAAAATGCTCTATAGCGAACATTTTACCGGTTCTTCCAACACCCATTTGCACCTCATCAATCGATATCAGTATCCCATACTTATCGGCCAATTTCTTCAACTCCATGAAGAACATTGGTGGAGGCACCACGTATCCACCTTCGCCCTGTATGGGTTCAACGAATATTGCAGCAACCTCATCGGGTGGTACGAGTTTATCAAGTATGTATTCCTCTATGAACTCTATAACTCTATTGACTAGTTCAGCAGGCTCCTCATAGCCGTCGATATGCCAGGGATTCCTATATGGATTAGGGTATGGTGCATGAAATACCCCGGGCATCCATGGGAATACCAGTTTCTTGTGAATGTTTTTACTAGCCGTTAATCCCAGGGATCCCATTGTCCGCCCGTGGAATCCACCAAAGAATGCTATGAAGAACTTTCTTCCAGTTGCCTGTCTAGCTATCTTTAAAGCAGCTTCATTAGCCTCTGTACCGCTATTCGAGAAGAACACCTTCCTAGGTATACCCCCAGGGGCTAGCTCGGCGAGTCTCTTAGCCAGCATGACCTGGTATGGGTTGAAGAAGTCTGTGCCGGCTCCATGGGCGAGCTTTTCTAACTGCTCTACAACAGCCTTCTTTACCTCTGGATGTGTTGGATAACCTAGGTTGTTTACTCCTATGGCGCTTGAGAAATCAAGGTACTTGTTTCCATCTACATCATATAACCATACACCCTCTCCTCTCTCGATTACCAGGGGTTGTTCTTCTGGGCTATGAGTTGTTGTTGCAACGTATTTGAAGTGTTCCTCTATCCAGTATCTAGACTTACTGCCTGGTGAGCCTGGCTCTACTCTTACCTCGGGCTTCAATAATTCAACACCTCTACATCCTATATATATCTACACATATAAATACATATGGCATAGACTATAAATACTATTCAACCGTTAAGCTCCATTGGAAACCGGGTAAAGTCATCTACATATGAAACCGGTCAGACGCACTCAAAGGATTCCTCACTACTCGGAGAGTACAGCCTTCTTCATCCCGTTTACTATTGATCACTGATATTCCCTTTAAATACTTGCCTGGGCTGCGTCTATGTTCTCTTAATAACATTGTTATCAATAAATTAATAAATAGGTGATACCTATAATATGTCAAGGGATCGATATGAGCGACCAAAACACATACATAAACCGCTTGTGGAGCATCTGGGTTAAAACACCTATGCTTAAAGACAGTGATATACTAGTGGCATCAGCATGTCTCCCACTGGTCAATCCCGGGTTATTCAAGGAGTTATCGAGGAACAGGATTGTATTACTAGCATGTCCCGAGGGAGAGCCGCCCGCCATCTATGGAAAACTAGCAAGCATTATCAGGAGCTCGAGACCTAGGAGTATTACGGTTGTGACTATAGATGGAAGCCCCCATTGCTTCACCTTACATGCAAGTGCTAATGAGGCAGAGTACATACTTGGTGAGAAAATATCGAAGAAGCACTACGTGGTGGTTAATTCAAGCGAGCTCAAGGAGATAAGCCCTGACTCTATACGCATTGCAAGATATTTATCACTCGTCGACGAGCTGATTAAAGAGAAGCCAGAGATCCTTGAGAAGCTTAAGGGGCTCAGCATGGAGTACCAGAACTACTTAAGGATGAGAGGAAAGAACCGTGACTAAAACAATTATGGGTATTGCTAAATCCGGGAATACTACTGAGGAGATGAAGAGGCTCAGCGAGATAGAGGATGTTCCTGTTGAGAAGATCAGGGAGAGAATAGCTTCTGGTAGAATAGTTATTACTAGAAATATTAGACGTGAGAGTATAAGAACTACTGGGATAGGTGAGGGATTATATACAAAGGTGAACGTGAATATTGGGACAAGCGGCATGCTAGTAGATATTGAAATGGAGAAGAAGAAGGCTCACATAGCCGTGAAATACGGTGCCGACACCATTATGGATCTAAGCACTGGGGGCAACCTAGATGAGATAAGGAGGATTCTCTTAAAAGAGGTTGAGCCACTACCACTGGGCACAGTCCCAGCGTATCAAGCATGGATTGAAGGCGTTAAGAAATACGGAGGCGTGAGCTTCCCGAGTGAGTGGTTTATCGAGATTGTTGAGAGACAGTTAAGGGATGGAGTTGACTTCATGACCATCCACTCAGCGCTATCCCTTGAACTAGCTAGGAAAGCAGTTGCTAGCACACGAATAATGCCGATTGTGAGCCGGGGTGGGGCAATGCTTGCTGTCTGGATGTTGGAGAACAATGAGGAGAACCCGTTTAGGCAACACTGGGACTACTTATTAGAATTGTTCAGGGAGTATGATGCTGTTATAAGTATAGGGGACTCCCTAAGGCCGGGTACTATAATGGATCAACACGATGAGTTACAGGTAACCGAGTTGATAGAGATAGCCAGACAGGTGAAACATGCTAGAGAGCACGATGTACAAGTGATTGTCGAGGGACCCGGACACATGACGCTGGATCAGATCACTAGTAACATCACTTTAATGAAGAAACTAACTAATAAAGCCCCCTATTACGTCCTAGGACCACTGGTCACCGATATAGCTATGGGCTACGACCATATAGCCGCCGCCATAGGCGGCGCCATAGCTGCTGCTCATGGAGCAGACTTCCTCTGTTATCTAACACCAGCAGAACATCTAAGTCTCCCAACCATAGAGCAGGTCAGGGAGGGATTAGTGGCCACTAGGATCGCTGCACATGCAGGCGATATAGTGAAACTCGGCAAAAAAGCCTACCGTAGAGATGCTGAGCTAAGTGTTTTCAGAGCTAGGTTGGAATGGGATAAGGTACTTGAATACGCTTTCGATATTGAGAAGGCCAGAGAGATCTATACACAGTTCCCAGTATCCACTAGGGGTTGCAATATGTGTGGACAATACTGTGTCTTCCTATTGCTCGATAAGTTATTGAAAAAGCCAGCATTAAAACAGTGAGGGTATTGATGTAGTTTCAGGTATGAGGGTTTTAAGGTTTTTGTAGGTTCTTTAATGTCCTTCTAGCTCTCAGTGCTGTTAGGTATGCTAATGCTGTAGAGCTTATAAGCTTTTAAGGGCTGATAAATTCATTGAGTGATCCTTAGTTCCCAAGACCCATAACAGTCTGTGGAGAGGGAGCTAGGGGAAACCGTGGGCGGGAAACAGTAAAGAATTAAACAATAGTTGTTTTTCTAAATAACTCTAGGCATGTTAGCTCCCTGCTCTTACCTGTATCTTTATCAATTATCTTGAAGGAGGCTAGTTTATCCTCAAGCAGGCACACTAGCATCATGTATTCTAATGGTGTTGTCTCACTATCCCTCATGAATGATGGTATTGCATATATCTTTAACTCCGCGTTGTTTTTCCTAAACACATTGTTGATGAGACCGTAGATCCCTGAGAGGACTGGTGTATCTCTCTCTAGGTTGAATAAATTACCTGATAAACTCTCTGATACCACCTCTCTGAACAGCTTACTGGTTTTATCCATATAGGTGTAATCAATTACTATAGTATTCAACAAGGATTTTACACCAATTTCCATGAGGTGATCAGTAAGCCTTAGAATGTTCTCGAGAAGACCCACCTGGTATTTCTCAAGTATTATACGTGTTAACACACTGTTAAGCCGGTCCCCCAGGAACTCTGCATCTATCCCATCTAAATCATTGGAAACACATCTGAGAAACTCCTTGTATGCATTAATACTTATAAAAGGCGATACCTTCACTAGTACCTGTTTTGAATCAGCAGGTAGGTTAAGCCTGGATGCCTCGTCACCAGCCACCTTATCCACGCAGGCTTTAACTATTTCTGGAACATTATCTCTGACATCCTCTCTTTCGCCGCGAATAACATGTAGTATTGTGTCAGTAAGAATACTGTGTATATTCTCCCCAGCCCATGCCAACGTCCTAAAACTCGTCATGAAGTAATGGTAGTCGGCTGGGTCATTCTCTACTAGGAGCAGGGTCTTTAACTGTTCCAAGTAACTCCTAATACTAGCTGGCACTAGTATAAACAATATGTTTGACTCAAGGAGGAGCCCTATAAGCAGATATGTGAGGAGCGGGGCTGTAATGATCAACCTCTTTAAATAACCTTCAACCTTGTCGACAACTATCTCGACACTACCGGCTTTACCGATATTAAGGCAAACATCTTTTGAATCACTAGTTGCCTCGAGAGTACATATGATTCTATTTAAATCAGTGAAGGAAACCCTATCCTTTCTAACATCTCTTATGGTTTGTACTACACTTTCCACTAGATAGGCTATTTCACTAGACCTGCAGAAAACTCCTTTAATAGACTTACATATTTCACTGTATGGGTCAAAGTATTCTTTTAATTCCCCATACCTCGGTATAGGCGACTCGATTAACCTGAGAAGCGTTCCCCTACTAATTCCCTCTCCCTCACTAGACACCAGCTCGCCCACTAATTCTCTCGCCATATTCAATATCTCATTTAGAAGCGTTCTCCTGATAATATGTAATGAGTCCTCGTTGAGTAGTTCAAGTATTTTTTCAGTAAACAAATATGTGGCTGAGTGGTCATGACCTGTATAGTCAATCGTAATGAGGACTGTATCTATCGATCTGCCCCTAATAATCGAGGTAAATGGCAAGAAGTGCCTTGAATGCTGTGTACCCTTCTCATATATCCTCGTAAATACCTTGGATGCAATATAATGATCCGTTAATTTCATTATATTGTTTATCCTACTGCTTTTGCCTGACTGGGAAAAGCCTATAAAGCCTACTATTAGAGGTCTGTCATTTCTCCGCTTTTCAGGCATGCACAGCATCCTCGCATTCATGAATCATTATTAATTTTATTTTTATAAATATTATTAGAGCTGTCCAGGTATATTATAATTTAGTTGAGAGTGGTGACCATGGAGGACTGGGTTAAGAATACTGTAGCATTATCCCTCTTATCATTAATACTTGGAACAGCCTCGGTAATACTGTTGGGCAGGTACTCCATGTACATTGTCATGAGTCTCTCCATGTTAACACCAGGTATTATTAGTTTTACTCTCCTATTCCCATACCATCTCTCATCAGATATTACTGGGAGGGGGATACTGCCTAGAGGCAGCAGTGAGATCAAGCTATTTATAGCTTCATACCTTCCGATCTTAGTATTATACATACTACTCTTGCTAGGATACGGCCAGGATGCTGCTGCCATCCTTAGGGGATGGCTTATCCCTATCTTAATCATACCAGGCCTACTCATGGTTGTGTTAATGCTTCACTACGGGTTATATAAGCCTGTCACGCGTTTTCCAGTTAAAATACTGGTGGCATTTATAATATTACTGGTTGACACAACCATATGGGTTTACATAATACTGGCTGCAGGAATAGTCGTGGCCAGCTGTATTGAATTAGCTACACTATATCTACCCATCAATATTGAGGTATTTCGCCAACTAGTAATCGAGACATTATTTATAAGTGTACCAGCTGCTTCACTGGTTCTAGCATTAATAGATATAACCATGTATAGGAAGCAACGTATCAATCAGGTCTCGAAGCATGGGCCTCTTCCATATCTATATAGGAAATACTTGCTTTCAAAGATATTTACACGATTAACCACGAGTCATTTAATAGTGCTACCCCGTGGGCTCTACGATGACATCATATTATTTGTAGAGAAATAGAGCTCTTCATGCCTCAGCCAATCATAATAGATGCTACCCTAGCATTTTTCAGAGATGCTATTTTCTTAACTAACTCATCCACCGTTTCCGTAATCTCCCTGAGTCTTTCAAGGGTTTCAGCTTCAGCATATAATCTTATCTTAGGCTCTGTACCACTGATCCTTATCAGTACCCATGAGCCATCATGGTACTCGAATCTATAGCCATCTACATTAATTATATTCAATGGCTCTCCAAGCCTGCCCTTCAACTCCTCCACCAGTTCCCTGTACACGTCTACCCTGACCTCGGGCGGGTCAAGCACGTAGCTTCTTCTATCCCACGGGTAGTCCGGTATTTTCTCCTCCTCGAGTATCTTTACGAGGGGCTTGCCTCTTTCAATAATTAATTTAACAAGTAAGGCTGCCTGCCTTACTCCATCAACCCATGTGCCCCATGAGGTATCAATTAACTTCCATGGCTCTCCAGCCATGATGACGTTGTTTGCTCCGAGTTCCTTAACTCTTTCATGGGTTTTACCGAGTATGTATCTCTCAAGTCTGCCGCCGGCTTCCTCAACAACCTCCTCAATCACTCTACCAGTGTCCACGCTAACTATCACTAGCCCCCTTCTCTCCTCCAAGAGTATTTTCGCGAACAATGCGAGCAATCTATCCTGTCGAATAAAGCCGGCATGGCGATCTAGGACTGCTAATCGGTCCGCATCGCCGTCATGCGCTAGAATCGCCGCTGGCTCGACGCTACCGTAGAGTGGTAATAGTTTTTCAAGTACATCCTTCCTAGGTTCAGGAGGTCTTCCCGGGAAAAAGCCGTCTGGACTACAGTTTACGGTAATAGGTATCCCACCTAGTAATCTGGTGACTAATGGTGTTACATGGTATGATGCCCCATTAGCGCAGTCTATAACTACCTTGGGTTGCCAGGCTTTTTTAACCGGGGTAGATGACTCGACGAGGTCTTTAATATAGTTGTCTAATGGGAGAGGATCATGGTTGGATTTGGCGGACTTGTTCCATTCAACCGGCTTCAACGGTGTTGAGACCAGCTCCTCGATTTTCTTCTCCAGCTCACGTGTAAACTCATACCCCTCCACATCATAGAATTTAAACCCATTATACTCAGGGGGATTGTGACTGGCTGTCACACTGATACCTATACTCTTATATTTTAACCCAGCATATCCTGCCACAGGAGTTGGAGCTAGTCCAATGATGCTGGCATCTATTCCTCCAGCTGTTATCCCTGATACTAGCGCGTGAACCAGGACATGGCTAGTGGTCCTTGTATCATAGACTAAGTGGCTGGTATCCGACAACCCCAGCCTGCCGAGGCTGAGGCCTATCCTATATGCAAGGATGGGATCCAGTTCTTCAGGGTACTTCATTCGTATACCAGCTGTGCCAAACAACCTCATTATCAACAACCTCTATTACACTGAATTAATTCATTATTCTTCATTAAAAACCTGTTAATACATGGTATATTGGTAGTGAACCAGGTATGAGTATATATAGGCCTGGGAAGGATAAGAAACAGGTAATCGATAATATATTAAAAGACCTAGATCCATCTCTAAGAGAGATAGCGAGGGTCATCCTTGAAAACATGAGCCTTGAGGAGCTGGCTGAAGTAGATAGAGAGGAACTATATAAACGGTTAAAAAACCAGGCTAAGCAATGATTAGCTGATACGTGATCATAGGGTTTATTCCTGGATCTACTTAGTAGGTTTTTATAGTTGTTGATGTTGGTTTATATTGTTTGATGCTGTTCCTCTGGTATTATA
>NZ_JBMFMW010000027.1:0-11933 GCF_049970475.1 Desulfurococcus sp. | reverse complement strand
AGGGGATACAGGGGGAACAAGGATGAAGTGATGAAACCAATTTAAATAAACCTATATGAGACCTGAACCCTTATCCATGGGAACGTTCAACAATGTTTATCCTATAATGCAATGCATTTAATACATCTGGTGACCCCTATTGAAGCTTGTTGACGCCTACGTGTTCCTCGAGGAGCTAGGAAGCCTTCTCTACAAGCTCTTAGAGCAAAGGGATAAACTCAGGGAGGAGGGATACCCTGTTCCAGGGAGAGAGGTAGCAACACCCCTGGTGAAATACGGGTTTGTATCTATGCTTAAAGGCGGGGTCATCATGGATGTGACTAATCCCGAGCAGGCAATCATAGCTGAGGAGGCAGGTGCTGTAGGGGTGATGGTGCTTGATAAATTACCCTACGATGTCAGAATGGCTGGAGGTGTCGCGAGAACGGCTGATGTAAAGGTTATAGAGGAGGTAATGAGCTCTATAACTATACCTGTCTCAGCGAAATGTAGGATAGGGCATGAATTTGAGGCCAGGGTTCTAGAGGAAGTTGGAGTCGACCTAATAGATGAGAGTGAAGTGTTGACGCCTGTCGATGAGAAAGCCCATATTAATAAATGGTTGTTCAAGACGCCATTTGTTAATGGTGCTAGAAGCCTCCCAGAGGCGTTGAGAAGAATCTATGAGGGAGCATCAATGATCAGAACCAAGGGGGAGCCGGGTACTGGTAACGTAGCTGAGGCCGTTAAACACATAAAGATCGTAAACAGGGATATCTACATGCTCAACGGCTACTATAGGAACGGAGATGTAGAGGCGATATGGGTTTACTCGAAGGAGAACCGAGTTCCCTACGAGCTTGCTCTTCTAACAGCCAGACTAGGGAGACTGCCTGTCGTGAACTTTGCAGCTGGAGGGATAGCGACGCCTGCGGATGCAGCCTTAATGATGTGGCTTGGTGCCGATGGAGTCTTCGTTGGCTCAGGCATATTCAAGAGTAATGATCCAGAGGCCAGGGCCCGAGGGATAGTATTAGCAACAACTTACTGGGATGACCCAGAGACGGTGCTTGAGGCGCAGAAAATGGTGTCTGAGAAAGCTTCAATGCTCGGGATAGATATCAGGAGGCTTAAACCCGAGGAGTTGATGCAGGAGCGAGGTGTGTAGTCATGATTAAAATAGGCGTCTTAGCTCTGCAGGGAGACTACCTTGAGCATTACCAGGTGCTTAAATCGCTTGGAGGAGTTGAACCAGTGATCGTTAAGCATTCAAAGGAGCTCTCAGACATTGATGCATTGATAATACCAGGCGGTGAATCCACGACAATAGGCTCATTAATAGAGAACAGGATGCTCAGCAAGCCCTTAGTGGAGTTTATGGAGACCGGTAAACCAGTTCTAGGCACCTGTGCTGGCGCAATACTCCTGGCTAAAGAGGTGGTCGACAGGGTTGTTGGGGAGACAAAACAGTATACTCTCAGGGCAATGAATATCAGGATAATGAGGAACGCATATGGGAGGCAAAGGGAATCATTCATTGCGACGGTCGATATTGAGGATATAGGGGAGGTGCGGGCAGCGTTTATAAGAGCTCCTATAATACTCGAGGCGCGTGAGCCTGCGAGGATAACTGGTTACCTCAACGATTCCTCGCTGGGTAGGCATGGTGTTGCTGCACGTGAGAAGAACCTGTACGCAGTGACATTCCATCCCGAGATAACGGGTGATATAAGGCTCTACAACTATATTATCCAGCAAGCCAAGAGATAGTGTGAGGAATGTATCTTGGGCCAGGATACATGGGTTTTTTCACGGTGTCTGAAATGCGGGTGGAGTGAGAAAGGGTTACATCTTAAATGCCCTGTATGTGGAGGTGTAACTGTTCTAGAGTATGAGAGAGCCTCCCTAAGTATAGAGAGGAATGAGGCAAGTATCTGGAGGTATAGGGGTCTTCTACCAGGGTTTCCCCGTAAGATATCGATGGGCGAGGGGCTTACACCGCTTAGAGTGGTGAATGGAGTACTAGTTAAAAACGAGAGAAAGAATCCCACGGGCTCATACTCTGATAGAGCGTCAAGCATTATTGCCAGTTACCTAGCTTCTACGGGTAGAAAAATCATTAGCGTCGAGTATGCCGAGGACTTCGCTTACTCCGTTACGTATTATACGCGTAGATTGGTTAAGGGAAGTATAGTAATCAAGGATCCTTTTAACGCTGACGTTGATGAATTAATCAGTATTCACAGGGCTGGCTTCACCATAAAAATAGGTGATACAGGGGAAGCGGACATCCCCTACATTAATCCACTAACTATAGAGGGATTGAAGACTATATTGCTCGAGATATATGAGAGGAAACTCAGGGCTGAAAACGTTATTGTACCGGTTGAAACAGGTACCCTAGCCTTCTCGCTCTGCAAAGCCCTCAAAGAGCTCAGCTATCTAGGCATAGATCCAGGATACGTGATCATGGGGGCTATGGTGAAGGGTGCTGAGAAACCCTGGCTCATAGAACACTGTAGTAACAGTGTTAAAATAGAAGAGGTTGATAAGGCTGAGGCATTGGAAGCGCTACTTGAATTAAGCCGTATAGGTGTAAGAACGAAGATGGTCTCGGCACTGGCATACGCTGTCGCGAAAACCATTGGTAACTCCATAGCTGTGATCACTGTTGGCGAGAAACATGTTAGGCAAAGAAGGAATCTAAGTAAGCTGGGCTCCGAGATACTTGGGATCCTCGAGAAGCAATCTGAGCTCACAGCCTACGAGGTATGGAGGATCCTCGGGAGATACAGCCTTAGAGGAGTGTATAAGGCGCTTAAATCTCTTGAGGAGCTCGGGCTTGTATGCGGCAAGCACGTGGTTAAGGGGGTTGGAAGGAAGGTGAAGACCTATTCCATATGTGAGGACAGCTATATAGTTGAGTAATCCGGCCTCGATGGATTTTTAATAGATTTAATGTAAAACCGGGCCTGTGAAACAATGATTTTATACATGAAAACCATTTAAACCCTGTTTTTAAGACATAGCCGGCTATACTATTCATCATGACACGGGAAAACATTATCGATATACCTGGAAGCAGGATCCTGATAGTGGACTACGGTGGGCAGTACACACATTTAATAGCTAGGAGAATCAGGGAACTCGAAGTATACTCCGAGATAGTCTTCTACAGGGATTTAAATCGCGTTAACATCGAGGACTATGACGCGGTAATATTATCAGGCAGCCATTTAAGCGTGAAAAGCCTTGACAAAGACGCCGTGGAGACAGCTAGGAAGATCCTCATGGAGGGAAATAAGCCATTACTAGGAATATGCTTCGGCCACCAGTTAATAGGATACCTCCTCGGTGCCAAGCTGTCTACAGGGTGCAGCGAGTATGGTAGAACCACCGTGGAGATACTGAGTAGTGATGCGTTATTTAATGGATGGGACAACAGCGAGGTAGTCTGGATGAGCCACGGCGAATGCATCGAAGACCTCCCCGACTCCATTACATTACTAGCTGAAAGCGAGAATAAAGTGGTGGCAGCTATTAAAGCAGTCGTGAACAACAGGGTTGTCTACGGTGTCCAATTTCATCCAGAGGTACATCACACTGTGAAAGGCCGGAGGCTCCTGGATAACTTCCTCGGGATCATTAATGCGAAAAGGGCTTGGAGGACCGAGAACTACTACAGGTACATAATTGATGAACTCAGCAGGGAGGTAACCAGGAATGGTGTAGCCGTTGTCGGTGTCAGCGGCGGCATAGATTCAACTGTTACAGCCTTGATAGGGAAGAAGCTCTTCAACGATAAATTAATACCCGTGTTAGTTGATCATGGTTTACTGAGGGAGGGGGAAAGAGAGCTTGTTGTCACATCCCTCGAGAAACTTGGGTTAAACCCCTTAATAGTGGATGCCGAGGAGAGATTCATCTCGAAGCTCGAGGGCTCCACTGACTGCGAGGAGAGGCGTAGAGTAATAGGTGAAGAGTTTGCGAGAATATTCTCTGAAATCATTGAAAAAGAAGGTGCTGAATACTTCCTACAGGGTACAACATACCCTGATGTAATCGAGAGTGGTGGAACCCGTAAGGCAGCCTCAGTGATCAAATCACACCACAACGTCGGAGGATTACCCGAGTGGTTTAGGGGTAGGGTTAAGATATTGGAGCCACTGCGTTTCCTCTACAAGGATGAGGTGAGAGAGATAGCTAGGTTACTCGGTGTTCCCCGTGAAATAATCGAGAGACATCCGTTTCCAGGACCTGGGTTAGCTGTCAGGATTACAGGTGTCTTCACAAAGAAGAAGCTGGATGTGTGTAGGAGGGCCTCTAAGATAGTTGAGGATGTGCTCAGAGAGTATGGGTTATACAGTAGAGTGTGGCAGGCCTTTGCCGTTATAGGCGATGATAGATGGGTCGGGGTAAAGGGTGATGCTAGAAGCCACGGTTACATAGTCACCGTTAGAATAGTCGAAAGCGTTGACGGGATGACTGCCGACTACTCAAAGATACCCTATGATGTACTCGATGAGATTAGTAGGAGGATCACTAATAGTATCCAGGATGTGACAATGGTTACCTATGCTATCACATCCAAGCCTCCCAGCACTATAGAGCCCTGCTGAGGCGGTGTGGACTTGAGGATCATCTACATACCATGGAGTAAAGCCATAGAGTTATGCTACAGGCTTGCATCCATGATACTTGATAGCGGGAAGCGATACGATACAGTGATAGCCGTATCTAGGGGAGGATTAATACCGGCTAGAATAATCAGCGATGTGCTTGGTGTAGAAGACCTAGTGGTCCTAAGGTCAAAGCTATGGGGGATCGGTGGTAAGATACGTAGTGAGCCGGAGATCTCAATACATGAACCACCAGATTTTAAAAATAGGAAGGTGCTAGTAGTGGATGAAGTAGTTGATACGGGAGCTACTTTAACCAGGATAACCAGGCTAATAAGGGATCTAGGGGCCGACCTCGTTGAGACAGCCGTTGTACACTATAAGTCCACAAGTTCATTCAAGCCTGATTACTACGTTGAGAAAATCGATGAATGGGCATGGATATTCTACCCATGGTCGTTCACTGAGACTCTGTACGGCTTAGCTAAGGCGAGAGGGGGAGATGTCTACGAGGAGTCGTTAAGGATACTAAGGGAGATCAAGGCTTCAGAGCTATATCTGGATCCATACAGGATAAGAGAGGCACTTGAAAGGTATAGTAACTAGAATATTTTTAAGTCCTGGTTTACATAGCTAAAGCGGGCTTCATGTTAGTTGTTGCAATTGATCCACCTGTAAGGGAGGAGAAAGACAAGAGGATAGATATCCTTGTAAGGGAAGTCGATGAGTATGTTTCAGGCTATAAGATAGGTATCCCATTCGTTCTAAAGCATGGTAAACAAGGGATTAGAAGGCTGAGGAGGCTCACGGGGAAGCCGATTATAGCGGATCTGAAGCTAGCGGATATAGGGGACATAATGAGTACTACGGTCAAGCATCTCGCAAACACTGGTGTAAACGCTGTTATAGCCCACGCCTTTGTAGGATATAATGGTGCATTAGAGACCCTTGTGAAGACATCCATGGTTACAGGGATAGGCGTTATATTAGTGGCATCCATGAGTCATGACGGCTCACGGGAATTCATAGATAAGCATATCGATGAATTCCTAGATCTAGCAGTGAAAGCAGGAGTTGAAGGCATTGTCGCACCAGCTACGAGGCCGAATGTAATCAGGTATGCGAGGGAGAGGCTTGGCGGATCAATAAAGATATACTCGCCAGGTATAGGGATCCAGGGAGCTGAACCCGGCTCAGCACTATGCGTGGGTGCCAATTACGAGATAGTAGGTAGGCTGATAACCGGTTCAAAGAATCCTGGTGAAGCAGCCAGGGAGGTTAGGGAGATACAGTTGAAGAGGTGGTCGAAGTGTCATGGATAAGCATTGAGCTCTATAAGAGGGGCATGGTGAAGATAGGGAGGTTCAAGCTATCCTCAGGCATAGAGAGCCCATTCTACATCGATATGCGGAGACTATACATGTACCCGGATCTCGCTAGGATGATCATCCTGGAGCTAACACGTAGAGTAAAACTCGACGATATCGATGTAGTAGTGGGTGTCGCGACAGCAGGAATACCTCTAGCTACATATGTCTCATACCTCACAAATAAGCCGATGGCATATGTCAGAGTGGAAAAGAAGAACCATGGAACCAGCTCGCTGATCGAGGGAGATGTAACTGGCTTGAGAACCCTGATACTTGACGATGTATCTACAACGGGCTCCTCGATACTGAAGGCTGTCGAAGCAATATTGGAAGCAGGCGGGATACCGGTGAGAGTAGCTGTCCTCGTTGACAGGGAGCAGGGAGCTCGTGAGGTACTTGCCTCCAGGGGTATCGAGCTATTCCGGTTAATAACAGCGAGAGAGGTCTTCAGGGATCTCTACGCTCATGGATTAATCAACGAGGCAACATACCGTGAGCTACTTGAGTACCTTGACAAGTACTCAGCAGGAAGAACGGTGAACCAGGGTGTACTACCCGGCTAAGATAACTGGCTCCGAGAAGCTTAGCAAGACACTGTATCTAAAGAGGATCAAGATACTCAGCGATGGAATCAAGGAACCCTTACCATTTCAATTCCTGCTGGCATGGGTGCCCGGAGTAGACTTGCTGCCAATGAGTGTAGCGGACTTCAGTAATGGTGAGGTAGTGATAATCGTGAAGGAAAGAGGAGAGGGGTCAAGGGCATTGATCAGGCTTCACAGTGGTTTCCTAGGAGTAATGGGCTTCTATGGTGCAGGGTTTAAGCCGTGGAGCTATAAGAGGATATTGTTTATAGCGGGGGGCTCAGGGATAGCTCCGTTCTTCTATCTTGCTAGGAAAGCATGTGAAGAAGGCGTTTCAGTAGACCTGGTATGGGGTGTTAGAGGGGGAGACGAGTTATTCAACCCTAGGAGTCTACTCAACACTGTAAACAAGGATACCGAAATATATGTCGCGACCGAGGACTGCAGCGCTGGCTACTGTGGTAGAGCATCAATGCTTGCATCCAGGGTGATCCATGAGAACCCGGGTAAATGGGATCTAGTGATAGCCTCTGGGCCGCAGGGCTTGCTAAGAGAGGTATGTAGCCTGCTCAGTGATACTGGTATAGAGCTGTATGTCAACACTGAGACCCTTGTTAAATGTGGGGTTGGGGCATGTGGCTCATGTGTCTTGAAACCCCATCCCCTCCTACTATGCAAGCACGGCCCAGTCTTCAGGTGCCGTGATATAGAGGGTTTCCTCAAGGGTGGTTGAAGTGCTTGAAACAAGTATAGCTGGGCTAAGGCTGAAGCATCCTGTTATGAATGCAAGCGGTATACTGGGCTCGGAGCCTGAGCACCTTGAGATACTGGCTAAGCAGGGTTTCTCAGCCCTTGTATCCAAGACTATAACGTTGAATCCTAGGGAAGGGTATCCCCCACCCATTATTGTTGAGTTAAGGAATAACGGGCTCCTAAACGCAGTAGGCTTAGCGAATCCCGGGGCCAGAGTGATTCCGGTTCTAGCTAGGAAGGCAAGGGAACTTAGTAAACCACTGATCCTCAGCATCGGCGGCTCCAGTGTGGAGGAGTTTGTAAAGCTTGCCGAGCTAGCTAGCGAGGCTGGCGTGGATGCAGTCGAGTTAAACCTTAGTTGCCCCCATGCGGAAGGCTACGGCCTTGAGTTGGGCAGTGATCCCATGCTGGTTTACAGAATAGTAAAGGATGTAGTATCTGTAGCATCCTTACCTGTGATAGCTAAGCTAGGGTTAACAGATAGAGTAATCGAGTCAGCTGGTAAAGCCCTCGAGGCAGGCGTGAAAGCCTTAACGCTGATAAACACTGTGAAAGCTATGAGCATAGATGTATACACTTTAAAGCCTGTGCTGAGTAACAAGTATGGAGGCCTCTCGGGGCCACCGATTCATCCAATAGCTGTGAGAGTGGTATACGACGTATACAGGGAGTACAGGGCTGAGATAATAGGGGTTGGAGGCGTGTCATCATGGATGGATGTAGCAGAGCTCATGCTAGCCGGGGCTAGGGCTGTGCAGGTGGGTACAGCTTTGATCTGGAATGAGAATATTGTGGATGAAATACTGAGCGGACTCCACAAATGGTTGATTGACTTGGGATATAATAGTTTAATGGATCTTGTTGGAATAGCAGTAATGTAGTGAATCGATCCCACCTTCCCTGATCCCCACGATTCATTTTTCACAGGTTACTCTACCTTTATATAGCTGACCGTGATGCCTAGGGATAAGAATATTAATGCGGTTAGGAATCCTACAGCAATTAAAACCGTAGGCGCATTGGCAACTAGTAGTAGAATGCTTAATGCGAGGAACACGAAGCTGGTTATTGAGAGGAACCGCATTATCTCGAAGACCCAGGGAGAGCCGGTTAATCTGACGAGTAGTCTGTAAATGCTGTTGCTTCTAAAAACAGTATAATGGGGGCTCTTCCTTAATATTTCCTGCCCCATTTTATCTAATTCAACTGCATCTCTTCCCGCAATCTTGATCCGTCTTAGTATCCTTGTAGGCGGCATCGTGAATGAGTCCAGTATTATAGTGAGGATCTTTTCATCTCCAACCAGGTTCTTCAACTCGTCAACGAGGAGCCATCCCTTCCTGGAGAGACCCGTCTTAACAATTATTTTATATAGGTTCAGTGATGTTATCACTTCTTTAGCTAGGTTTAATCTAACAGGTACCTGGAGCAGTTGTTGGTCATCGCTAACCTTAATCGGGTGAAACAGCTCTATCAGCTTCTTGACATACTCTTCTCCTTTCTGGCTTAACGATATATGGAGTTCGCCGTTAACCATGGTTTTAGAAATCAATTCTTTCTTCTCGAGCTTTCTAAGACTATCGAGAATACTCTTCCTAGTGTCACCAATAACCCTGGCTAACTCAGACACACCAACAGGCGTCTTGGTATTATATAAATATAACACTATGGAGAGCTGGCTGCTGGCCTTAGAGAAGTCTATTATGCTGTCAAGCGTCTTAAGCAACATTATCTTCCTACTGTAAGTATCAGCAATGACTTCACTACTCATGAAGTATAACACCTGCGTAAATATGGTTTTAAAATTATTTAAAAAAGTTGCGAACCATTGTTTTACTAAACCCCGGTGAAACTGATGCAGGAGAGAGACAGCTTATAACTGGAGGCCCATCATTTAAGTGGAGTTGGGGAAGGCTTTATATTGAATGACTCAATCACGTACCTGATATTATTCAGGAAGTCGTTGAACTCCCTTATACTTACATATAACACGTTCTCGTATATCCTTACAACAGGTGTCTGTAGTGTTAGAATTAATGGTATGGCTTCTCTCATGTAATCGAATACCCTGTACCTGCTTCTAACATGTTCGTAGTGTGAGATAAGCTTTCCTAGGCGTTCAATCTGCCTGGTTCCTGCCTCGATCAACCTCCGCCTAGTATTATGGGACCATTGCTTGCAATCTACGAGTATCCCGAGCCTGCTCACCGGATCCACTCCTACTACATCTATTTCGAATCTCACAGGGCTTGAGAGGAATACGTTTGTCTCAACAATGTACCCGTGCCCACTCATTATAGTGGATGCCAGTTTCTCGAAGTCCCTCCACTCCAGTGCCTCGCTTACCCTTTTCACGCTTACTCCTTGATCTAGGAGTTTCAAGGCAAGTTCAAGTGGCTTATCAACTATTATCATTCTACCGTTAACCGTGATAAAGTCCCTGTTGTCCCCTAGGAGCTTGTCAAGCACGTCATCGACCACACCATAGGCTGCCTGAACCTCGTCAACCAGTATTCTCCTTGATTTAAGTATCCTTAATAATATCTCCTTCTCTAGGGGTGAACCCACTACCTATGCCACCATTCACTCTATGATTGCTTGGACTCTATAATGAAACTATAATATACCTGGCTAAAATTATTGAGTGGGTGGCGGATAATGGTGGATCATATGCCAGAGGAGTTCAACATAGAGGAGTTGAGAAGCAGACTGCTCGGCGAGGTTGTAAGAGATATCACTATAACACCGGAGATAACAATCTGCGAGCTCGTGGAGAAGCTCGGGGATGCCCATGGCTTCATGGCCGGGCATGTCTATAGGGCGAGCCAGATACTCAATGAGATGACCAGGGATAGTGAGGCAACCCGGTTCCTTGCCTTCACAGGCAACATTGTTTCAACAGGTTTAAGGGGGTTACTGGCGCAGTTGATTAGGGACGGGTTCTTCCATGCTGTGGTGACGACGTGTGGTACGATAGATCATGATATAGCTAGAGGCACGGGGCACGCATACTACAAGGGGGACTGGATGTATGATGATGCACTACTGAGGAGTGTTGAGATCCATAGGCTCGGCAACATATTGATCCCCCTGGAGAACTATGGTTTAGCCGTTGAGAAGTTTACAAGGAAACTCCTCGAAGAGATCGGAGCTATAAAGAAGAAGTGGAGTGTCAGCGAACTCCTCTATGAGGCAGGTAAGAGGATAAGCGATAAAAACAGTATACTACGCGCCGCTTACGAGAAAAACATACCGGTCTTCGTCCCAGGCATATTCGACGGCAGCTTCGGGTCGCAGATAGTCTTCAACCATGCATCCACCGGTGTTGAAGTAGACTTGATAAGCGATGAGAAGAAGATAATAGACATGGTTTTCGCGGCTAAGAGGCTTGGAGCCTTGATTATCGGCGGGGGGATCAGTAAGCATCACACCATATGGTGGGCCCAGATGAAGGATGGATTAGACTACGCGGTATACATTACCACTGCTGTAGAGTACGATGGGAGCTTGAGTGGGGCACAACCGAGGGAGGCGATTAGCTGGGGGAAGCTCAAGCCTACGGGTAAGCATATAGTAGTATACGCTGATGCAACGATAACGCTACCCCTGATAGTAGGAGGTATGCTATGCCTCGCTAGGAAAGGGGGCTAGGTAGTGGAGGGCATTAGGCTCCACATAGGGTTAGATGACATTGATTCCCCCATGGGTGGCTGTACAACACATATAGCTGTCCAAATAGTCCACGAGCTCTCAGGCAAAGGGAATATATGGTTCACAGACTACTTGAACCTCATCAGGCTGAACCCGGCTGTTCCATGGAAGACCAGGGGAAACGGCGCCCTCGCTATAAGGCTAAGCGTCGCTAGTGAAAGCGATCTAGTGGATGTCATTGAACACGTGGAGAACAAGGTCGACGAATACGTGGCTGAATACTCTAACCCCAAGCACCAGCCCTCACTAGTATTCCTTATAGGGGATGTACCAGGGTTCCTGGAGAAGTATGGGGAGAAAGCACTATACGACTTCATCCCATTAGACTACGCTCTAAGAGTAATTGGGAGGCTAGGCGAGAGGATACGGGTTCACGCTCCAAGGGGTAGGAGAGGCGTGATAGGCGCCTTAGCAGCCATAGGCATCCAGATGCTCAGTGGAGACTATACATATGAGTTGATAGCCTATAGGACGCGTGAATACATTGGTAAACCCAGGATGATCGATGAAAACAGTATAATGGAAATGGATAAGGCGACCCAGGGGAAAACAATACTCAACTACGACTACGAGTCGAAACGCTCCTTGATAATCCCAAGGGGCCCGGATCCCGTTCTCTACGGGATTAGAGGAGAGTATCCATGGGACCTCATAGATGCGTCTAAATACCTCAGGGTGTTTGAACCAGTGGAATACATGGCTGTCTTCCGGACAAACCAGCACACTGATAGCCATCTACATCCGGTGGATACAGTGTGTGATGTACACCCATATATGTGTGTGAGGCTGACTGGTACTGTCTCATCGAAGCCCCGGCGTATACAAGGAGGGCACCTCGTCTTCAAGGTATGTAACGAGTGCTGTATGGATGTAGCGGTCTACGAGCCAACGAAACGTTTCAGGGATGTAGTGGAGAA
>NZ_JBMFMW010000026.1:0-12554 GCF_049970475.1 Desulfurococcus sp. | reverse complement strand
GAACAATGAAGCCCGAGGAAGGGGGAGAGCAAGAAATAAGGGGATGAAGCAATTAAAAATATCTACAAGCGATTACAAATATCCACTAGACCCGAACCCAACATGCAACATAATGCCCTTTCTCAACTTCTCTCAAAGGAGGGGTTTCTCTTCTACATATATCCTTTGCATAGGGGCATCTCGGGTGGAACCTGCATCCAGTGGGTGGATTTATTGGTGATGGGGGTTCACCCTCTAGTTTAATCCTTTTCCTAGTTCTAGCTATCTTTGGATCAGGTATTGGGACAGCTGAGAGCAACATCTGTGAGTATGGGTGCAACGGGTTATTGAATACTTGATCCGACCCACCTATCTCAACTAGCTTGCCAAGGTACATTACCCCGATCCTGTTGCTCATATACTTTACTACTGAGATATCATGGGATATGAAGAGATATGTAAGCCCGAATTTTCTCTGGAGATCCCTTAGTAATTCAAGCACCTGTGCCTGAACGGATACATCTAGAGCGGAGGTAGGTTCATCGAGAACGATGAATTTAGGCTTCAAGAGTATGGCTCTTAGAATAGCCACTCTCTGTTTCTGACCACCGCTTAGCTCATGTGGGTACCTATATAAGAGTTCAGGGTTCAACCCCACTAGCTTCATCTGGTCGGCTAGGAAGTCCTCTATATCCCCCTGTATTTCAACATTATGCTCCCTTATGGGTTCTTCAAGTATCTCTGCAATAGTCATCCTTGGATTCAGAGAGGTATGCGGGTCCTGGAAGACCATCTGGGCGTTTCTCCTGAACTCCTTGAGCTCACCGCCCTTCAGCCTTGTTATGTCTTTACCCTCAAACATTATTTTTCCATCAGTTGGCTCATGCAGTAGTAGAAGGAGTTTTCCCAGCGTAGTCTTCCCACAACCGCTTTCACCTACAAGTCCCAGCGTCTCACCCTTATAGATGGAGAATGATACATCATCTACAGCCTTAACTAGTTTCGTTGAGAATAACCCTCTAACCTTGAAGTATTTCTTCAGGTTTACCACATCTATTAATACCTCACTCATCCCTGTATCACCCCTTTACAGCATGTAGCCAACAGTAAACCTGGTGTGCTTTACCCACTTCAACCATGGGGGGTTCTTCTAGGCACTTCTCCGATGCAAATGGACATCTATCCCTGAACCTGCATCCAGGTAGCGGGTTAATGAGGCTTGGAACAGTTCCAGGTATCGATTCCAGTTTCTCAATCTTCTTGGTTGGATCGGGCACCGTTCTCAATAATAGCCTGGTGTATGGGTGCTGGGGGTTTTCAAATAACTCCTCGACCGGTGCCTCCTCAACTATTTTGCCAGCATACATCACGTACACCCTGTGTGCTACCTCTGCTACAACACCCAGGTTGTGTGTAATGAGGATAACGCTCATCCCGTGCTTTGCCTGGAGATCCTTTATCAGCTCTAGGATCTGAGCCTGTATGGTGACGTCTAGGTTAGTTGTGGGCTCATCAGCTATCAGGAGCACTGGGTTATTGCTTAATCCTATGGCTATCACTGATCTCTGCCTCATACCTCCGGATAATTCATGGGGGTAGTTCTTTACTCTTGACTCAGGGCTCGGGATAAGTGTTTCCTTGAGGAGGTTTACGGCGTGCTGGATGGCGTTCTTCTTATCTATCTTCCTATGGTCAATCATTGTTTCATAGAAGTGGTGTCCAATAGTGTAGAGAGGGTCGAGGGCTGATGTAGGATCTTGGAACACGTATGCTATCTCATTCCCTCTTATATCCCTTATCTCTTCATCACTTAGACTTAACAAGTCGACTACCTCGCCATTCCTTCTCCTGAAATAGGCTTTACCGCCCTCTATTCTCCCGGGTGGATCTATCAGCCTTGTAATAGCCTTCGTAGTCACGGATTTCCCACACCCTGTTTCACCAACTAATGCAACTATCTCACCCTTATAGACGTCGAATGAGACGTTTGATACGGCGTGTACTACTCCAGCGTAGGTGTAGAATTTGACATCGAGGTTTCTAACACTTAGAACCGGGTCTCCCCCAATACTCATTTCTTCTCACCTCCCTCAGTAAACTCTATTGCCCTTCTGGTTCTCGGGTCAAGTATATCCCTTAATGCATCCCCGAGTAGGTTCCAGCCGAGGGCTATTATCAAGAGGACTATGCCTACAAAGGTAACGATATGGTAGCTCCTATGCGGGAACCAGTTGCCGGCCTTGGATATTATGAAGCCGAGCTCGGGGACAGGCTCCTGCGGACCGAGACCCAGGAATGAAAGTGTGGCAGCGAATAACGCTGCTGTAGCTATATCAAACGTCATCATGACTATAATTGGGGAAATAATGTTTGGCAATATATGCTTGAAGAGTATCCTCCTCGTGGATAAGCCAAGTACTTTGGCAGCCTCCACAAACGTTTGCTCCTTGGCACTTAACACGCTTCCCCTAACTATCCTGGCGTAACCGGGCCACCATACTAGTATCATGGCTATCCATACAGCTAGGAGTGAAGCTATCTGGGGATACTCATTCACTCTTAAACCTAGAAGTGCTGCAAGGAAGTCTCTTAGCATGGTGTTCGACTCCAAGAGTAGTCTGAGCCTTTCTGGCAGCACTGCAGCAAATGCTATTGCGAGAACTAGCGCTGGGAAAGCCATGAATATGTCTGTAAGCCTCATTATTATTTCATCGATTACACCACCCTTGTAACCTGCTACCAGTCCCAGTATTATACCTAATGGTGCCCCGAATAATACTACTAGGATTGAGATAATGAAGGAGATCCTGACACCCACGAGTGTTATAGAGAGTAGATCCCTCCCCCATTCATCGGTTCCAAGTAATGGACCCCCAGTACACCATGGTGGGATACATGGGGGTAGTAGTTTTAGATCGGGGTTATTTATCACCGGGTAAACCCAGTAGGGTTCCCATGCAATAATAGGGCCTACTATGGCTAGTACTACCTCGATGAACACTAGTATTCCACCAAGCACCCCGATCTTGCTCTTACTGAAAGCGTAAGACATGAGCTTCCATTCACGTATCCTGGAGCTATTCTTCTCCTTCCAACCCTTATTGATCTTATCTCTCAGCGATGCATAGCTATCTATTATCTTAACGAGTAGTTTATATATTGCCTCCATTAACACCACCCCCTAATATCTTATCCTCGGGTCGAGGACCGCATAGATTATGTCAACTATTAGGTTCACCGTTACATATACTATGGCTACCAGGAAGGTACCACCAATTATTGCTGGGAAGTTAAGCCTTGTTATAGCATTATAGATGTATCTACCGAGACCCGGTATATTGAACACTGTCTCAGCAACTATCGCACCTGAGAGTAAGCCGCCGAAAAGCGTCCCCAGCACTGTTACAACTGGTATGGAGGCGTTCTTTAATGCATGCATCCATATCCTCCTCTTCCTAAGGCCTCTCGCCTTAGCGTATTGAATATACTCCTGGCTGAGACTATCGAGCAGGCTGTTTCTAACTATCCTCGCTATTAATCCACCATCCAGTAACCCCAGTGCTAATCCAGGTAGGTAAAGCCTCCTGAAGGTATCGGCTACGACACCCCATTCACCACACATCATTGCACCGAACATTGGGACGCTTCCAATAGCCGATACAATGTGCCCTATCACCGGTATTTTACTAGGTAGGCCTGAAATAGACGCTATACATGTCTGTGAGGGGAACGGCATTCCAGCTAGAACCGTGGTATGCATGTATGTGAACAAGAAGAGGATGAGGAAGTAGTATAAGACGAATGCTGGCAGAGAACTCCCAACCAGTGCGAAAATCCTAACAAAGAAGTCTACTATTGAATCCTTTTTTAGAGCCGCTATGAAGCCTAGTGGTATGCCTATAATAGCCGTGAAGATAAAACCCATTATAGCTACCTCAACCGTTATAGGGAATCTGTAGAATAACTCATCAAAGATGTTCCTGTGTTGTATAGGGTCTTCAAGGTTACCTGTTAGAAGACTGGTGACTAAGAACGCGAATTGCTCATACCATGGTGCATCAAACTTGTATTTCGTGCGTATTTCTTCAAGGGCCTCCCTGTTCATTAATTTCTCTCCGACCCAGGCCCTAACAGGATCCGCTGGTATGGCGTATGCTATAAGGTAGGTTATGAATAATACTCCTATTATCGTGGGTATGAAGGTAGCTATTCTTCTGGCTAGAAATCTTCCCAGACCCATTTATCTCCCTCTTATAGGGTAGAAACGAGGATGAGGCCTTAAAAAAATATCAGGTAACCTATGGTTTGAAGCCGTAGAGTTCATACCATACTGTCGCGTTCCAGTAGTATGGGTTAAGTTTTAATAGTATGTAGCTGTCTTCCTTGTAGTCGGCTACGTAGTATGGACCGGTGCTCACCGGTTTATCCTTTAATAGCTTGTAAGTAGGGTCGTCTTCACCTTCAAGAACGTACCTGGCCCACGCCGCTGGGTTCTTACCATTATTACTGTCGGCTAGTGCCTGCTGGTATTGGTTTCCTAGGGCGTACTCCATCGGTATAACACATCCCACAGCCGTCGTCAATACGTGGAGTATAGGCGGATACGGGAACTTCAGCTTTAACTTGACAACCCCAGCTGTCTGACCAGAGTAATTGAAGAAACCTAGTAGTTCATCAAGGCTTTTAACGGTCTTCGACTGCCCATGATATACGGTTGACAAGCCGTTGCTTACCACCTGCTTAAACTCGTCCTCGGTTAGCACCTGCGATGCATTCACATCTATGAAGTCCGAGATCATCCAGGATGGACCTCCAGGCAGGTTTGTCCTAGCCACTCTCCAAATACTGAATAGGACGTCGGTTGCATCTATTGGGTATGTCTTATTGTTCCATGGATCGTAAGCCTGTACACCGCCCCTTATAACAAGGTATAGATCAGTGGCGTCACTACTGAACGCCCATGCCACGGCTAGCTCTGGCTCGGGATCAGTGTTTTCATAGTAGTATGTTATTGGCCTACTGTATATCTGCCAGAATATCTCCCATCCAAACGACTCGTAGGACTTAGCTGGATCAAATGTATCCGGCCATCCAATAGTAGCAATAACCATAGTGTTAGGGTCGTTTCTTATCCCTGATACACCCGTGTCAACCACTGGTGCATTAGGGTCTTCCCACACCAAGTCGTATCTAGCGAACGCTGAAAGCGGGTAGTACATGTTGTAGACCCATGATCCATAATTACGTTCTCCAACCTGCTGCCCTAGCATTATCATCGGGGACTCATTATTGAACACTATTACGGCGGCATTGATTACGGCACTCCTAATATCTGGGTCAAGCACTGTTCTCGAGAGCTTCACTAACGCGCTTACAGGTATATCCTTCCAGCCAGGCGCACCTATAGTCACCATTGATACTGGTTTCTCCCAGTTCTTCATGGTTTCCTCCTCATCCAGCACATAGTTGACAACTAGTATCGGCTTGTTTGCTGGACCAGTATATGATGCCCCACTACCCTTCGGACCTACTACAACAATGTATTTCTCCGTGTCTATAACCCTTTCAACCCTGGAAACGTGGTTGGATACATCGTTTGGTGATGAAGCCTTATAGTAATTGATCTCGGTGAACTCGGCACCACCCCATACGAATGGCATCAGGTAGTTATCTGGGTCGAGGTAGTCTGGGATCCAGCCTAGTAATGCAACATCGAAGTTGAAGTTATCTACTTTATCGAGATACTGGGGCCAGTTATATGTGTTAACTATTACTCTAAAGCCTAATTGGCTCCACGCGTTCTGCAGCATTGCAGCTATCTGCTGCCTCGCTGTGTTACCCTGGTTGTACGCTATTTCTATCGTGTACTTGGAGGGATCGAAGCCCCTCTGCTTTAATTGATCTATTATCTCCCTGGCCTTGGTTAAATTATACTCGTACTTAACGATATTATGCTCGGTGTATCCCTGTAACCCCTTAGGCACTATTGTATATAACCTCGTGTAGAGCCCGCTGAACACTTGATCCAATATAGCCTGATACGGTGTAGCCCATGCAAGGGCCTGCCTCACCTCTGTTATATTAAACGGCTCCTTCATAGTGTTGAGGATTATATGCTGTATTGTCAACATGGGTCTGCTTGGATCGAAGGCTAGTACAAGCTTAAAGTTTCCTACCGGCGTATTATTTATATCCCTCCACCTACTAGGTGTTACAGCAGCTATATCAACCGTGCCTGATTGATATAATTGAATCCTGGTATTCTCATCATTAGATATCAAGTAAAGTACCTGGGTGTGGATAGGCTTAGTGGGCTTAGTGACCTGGGTTGGCTGCTGCATGCTGCTCCAATAATAAGCTCCTATGCCGATAGCTATTACGACTATTAGAATGAGGATTATTGCAACGGTCCTACTTAGAGCTTTACTCACATATACCACCTACAGGGTGTAGTAATAGGTATAAACAAAATATAAATTTTACCCACGTTATTAATACCATGCATTATTGGGGGAACGTGTTGAGTGAGGGAAATGAATGGGTGGAGAACTGTTTTAGTTTCCATAATATTATCCCTTATCATAGCATATATTATCGGCTCACTATACCCATTACCTATCGTTGGGCTAGGTCGGGGAAATCCTGTGTCAACCATCACTAAGACATCTACTAGAACCGTTACTGAGACAAGCACTGTGACCACCACTTTGACCAGCGAGATATATAGGACGACCACCGTAACCACCACCCTCTCAGAGACAATTATGTCGAGCACCATGGTTACATTTACCTCTACAACAACAATTATTGAAGCACGTGAGTTAACCAGCCTGGAGCTGATTATACCGTCGTTCAGACTTGTTGATGAGGGAGGCGAGTTAATGCTTGCTGGACGTTACGTAGTCCTGAGATATACTTCATGGAGGCCGGTGTTAATCATGATGGATGCAGTAAATAATACCAACTATTTCTACCTCACGCCTTTCCAGATAACAGTGCCTGCTGTGTATGCTAAGCTCCTGGAGTATGATGGATTATACTATATGGAAATATATGATGTAGCCGAGATTACCGATATGATTTCATCAAGGGGGCTGAGTAGGCCTATATTGTTATTCAAGGCTTTGAACGGCTGGGCCTGTAATATTGCCTCATCCACCTCCACGATCAATATCACTGACTGCAGGACTACACCTATTAAAGTGGAGGCAGGTACTGGGGCAACGATTATTGAGGCGGTGGTGAAATATGTGAATACATCATCAATACAGTACGTCTCTAGTCTCCTATACGGTGATAGCCAGCCACGAGACCTGGGGAATGCATCCTGGAGACTGCTTCAATGGCTTGAAGAAAACACTTCATACGACTACGTTAAGGCGGACAGTAACTATAGCTACATATATGATCCAATAACCTTCGCTAACATAAGGAAGGGAATATGTACGGATTACGCATTGTTCACCGCTACAGCTCTCATTAACCTGAGTAGTAGTGTGTACATACTCGTCTTCAACACCACTAAGGTGGGGCATGCAACAGCGGGCATCGTGATCGGTGGTGGATTCTTTATATTGGACCAGGGGCTACCGCCTATCGAGTTAGAGGACTATTTCAGCAGCCTGGAATCCATAATAGGCGGTGTATTAGTCGGCGACATATTCCTTCATGAAGTATGGATCGAAAACAACACTGTTAAACTATTGATGATCAGGACCTCCCTCGAAGACCTATTGAGGAAGTACCCTGATACAAATACGCTCGACGATGTCACGCCTGGTTTTATTAACGAGCTAATTAACGTGTTAAGGGAGAGATATAGGTATAATCCGGGAGCAAGACCCACTGGTTGCCTGGAATTCAATTGGGGTGGATTCAAGTATTACAGTGATATATTCGCCCACGAATACGCTGTCTACGTGGCTGACAGGTTAACGGGTACGCTGGGAGCTAATATAGTTATAACTGATGTAGATGTACCAAAATCGTACACTATACGTGTATGCTACCAGGGTTGAATACTGTGAACCATTCAAGCCAGTGTTTTATAGCTACCTAGTTTAGATAGTATTTTCCCAACTAGTTCACTGGGATTCCTAGCGAACACGTAGAGCCCCCTGGGCTCATACTCGAGCTCCCTACAGTTAAGAAATTCAGTATTATCCAGCCTCACTATTTTACCATACATGAACTGACTCGCCTTATCCATGCAGAGAACGTATTCATGCTGCCCGCTTGAAAGCAGAAAGAACATGTAGTGTCCTTGCTCCTCATATATAACCTTAGAAAAATACTTGGCTAGCTCATCCCTTGCGGCTCTCCACATTACCCCTAAACCTCGTTGACGAGGCTTCTAACCGGCTGGGGCAATGCGTCCTCGCTGATTACTATGGCCGTGATAGGCGGTACCTTGGTCTTAAACCCGGTGACTATGTATCTTGTCGGATTATTTACATCTATGCCCTCCTCTTGTTTCTTGCCAAATCTTATATTGAGTACCCTGACCTTCACATACCATCCATCACTCCTCTTAACATAGATGTATTTACCATGCTTCAAGCCCATTGCGAACACCTTCACCTTAGTCTACTCCAGCTCCATGTATAAATATATCCTAATAAAAAGTTTAGCGCGAACCCTATTAACACCCCTATGACCTGCCCAGCCCAGAATGGTGTGGCAAGGTAGGCTGGTAGTAATGTAGCACATGCTGCCTGGCTGGCCCAGCTTGCAGCACTGGCTAAATGGTACTTTACAAGCCTCTTCAACCTCTCACCGACCCCCTTGTTGAGTCCAGCCTCCTTAAAAGTCCACTCCTCGTGCAGAATGAAATTCCATATGATGCTTGACTCGAAGCCTATGCTTGACGCTAATGGATTAGCTATGAATTGATCCAGACCTATGAGTAGCCTACGTGAGAATATAGCTGTTGAAACATTGATGACTACTCCTGAGGCCCCCACCACTATGAATTTCGCTACCCGGTTGATCTCTGATAAGGGGAGGGCAAGCATCCTCGGTAACTTAAGGCTATAAAGCCTCAGCTTAGCATCTACACCAAGCTCAATGGCCTCAGCCCCATATTCATTCACACCACATATGGGGACCCCGGGATCCTTGCTCCCCACTGAGAACCCCAGGATAACCCTGTCCCCACAAATGTACACGGGGATCCCGAGTAGCTTGAATACCAATTTATCTAGGAGACCCACCCTTAGGTAAACTACAACGCCTACCCCCTTACCCCTGAGCAGCTCCACTAGATCCTCGAATCCCTTCAGCACATAGTATTTGAAGCCATTGCTGTCATAAAGCTCCTTGTACACATGCCTCAATAATGATGCACCATCTAATACGTAAAATACTTAACCCAGCTATTTTAATCCAGTAGACTAACGGCGATTAAAATGTCTGAGTGGGACAGCCTGGTTAACTCTATTTTAAACTGTAAGAGGTGTAGGCTGAGCCAGTATAGGAGGAACCCTGTACCAGGTGAAGGCAACGTAAATGCTGGCGTGATGTTTATAGGTGAAGCACCTGGGGAAAAGGAGGATGAAACCGGGAGGCCATTCGTTGGGGCGGCTGGCAAGCTTCTCACTGAGTTAATAGAGTCGACTGGGTTTAAACGAGGGGACGTCTATATAACTAACATTGTTAAATGCAGGCCCCCCGGTAACAGGGATCCAGAGGATGATGAAATAGAGTCCTGCCTCCCATACCTGTTGAAGCAGATTGAGCTGATAAAGCCGAGGCTAATAGTGGCCCTGGGGAGGCATGCAGCTAGAACGCTTTTCAGGCTTGGAGGCCTTAAATGGGTGAATATGAGCATGATGCATGGGAGACCATATAACGCTGTAATAAATGGGCTCCAGGTAGTAATCATACCAACGTTCCACCCTGCTGCAGCGCTCTATAATCCAGGCTTAAAGGATGAGCTTCGAAGAGACTTCGAAGAAGTGATAAAGAAGCACATGTCCCAGGCCATTAAGGCATCCACCGGCGTAAAGGCGAGAGGTAAGACTATACTGGATTTCCTTAATGATTCCTCCAGGCGGTAATCTCTAGTGAAGTGGCCCGGCTTCTTGTTTTACCCGTTGTAAGCATTACTAATACTCCTACCACGGCTAGAAGTGCCGAGGTATAGGCTATATACATTCTTATATTTAGCCATGTATGTATATTATTGCTTGTCTCATTCCACTCCTGTATTCTCGCCAGGTAGAGGTACGTGTAGAGCCTGGAGAACTCTCTGAGAATCAGGGTGGCCGAGTATGTATTTCCACCTAGAACCGTGGCATTCCCGTTGACGAGCTCCATAAGGGTTAGCGTGCTTAACGGTAGTGTATTAGTTACTACTGAGCTTTCCCTGAGGAGTGAGAGGAGCTCCTCGTATTCATCGAGGAGTATGTTATATATGGTTGAGTTAACGTATATTGGGAGTGCGTTTTCCAGGCCTGTGATCGAGTAGAACTGTGAGGCGAGGTCTTCGAGAGCTGATAGAAGATGTATAAGCCTCTCAAGCTTATTCGTGGACTCATCCATCACTAATACCATACTTGAATTCGTTAAGTCGTTAAGGTATGCATAATGGATTCTAAGGGCCTCCTCAAGACGGTCCAGTATTGGATCGAGGTTTCCAGGGTCGATTAGGTGGTTGACACCGCATTCATAAATGATTCCACTGGCTAGCTCAAGCCATTTCAGGGCCGTCAGGGATCTAGCGTAGAGGTAGCTGACATCGTAAATAATACTAGGTGGATGCAGTGTTTTATTAAGGACGTTATTGATCAACGTCATCCCCCGCTTAACCTCCAGCACCCTATCATATACCGAGGTGAGAGAATCTATGATGCATATATCTATAGCTCCCTTATTCAGGAGCCTACTTGTTACATTGTGCAGCAGGTTCTCCACATTAACCATGGTGGAATTAGCCTCGGTCATGAAATAGGAGATTTTCTCGGGGAGCTCGGCTGGGTTATTGATACTTGTATGGTTGAGGTAGGATGCGAGAATATTGTAGAAGCTTGTAAAGGCGTATGATGCGGCTAGGTAGTGTGAGCCGGCTTCATAAGCTTTCAAAGCTCTCTCATAGTAATATATAGCTGTCTCTCGATAGTGATCACTCCATGCTCCAGGTAGCAATGAATTAAACACCCTGTATTGGTTGATGAAATACGTATAGGACTCGTTGAACCCTGAGAGAATAGTGTTACCTGCGATAAGTTGTTGAGGGATTAATTCAACTCTACTAGTTATGTTAACCCCTGTGAACCCATAGTATGCATCCAGGAGTGTTATGGATGGATAATATAGTGGCGAGTCAACGGGCTCCATGATCGATGCCAGAACCTTTTTTAAACCGGCTTCAGAAGCCGCCTCGAATTTCGCTTTTACCCCGCCGACGCCACCTATTACCCCACCAGGGGTCACGATGCCCGTCGCTGAGTAGGATGGGTTAACCGGGTCCCCGCGCATTAATGCTACAAGTATCAGTGTGAATAATACTGTGGCGCTTGGCCCCTCTATTTTAACCGGTTCCTTTACAATGATATATGTATCGATGACGCTGGGATCCAGGTCTGCTAGTATAGAGGCATACCATAGTGCGAGCCTAATGGAATCTAGTGTATCTGAGGCCAGGCTCCCCTCCCCTAGGACTTTCAGGGAACCTGTCCCGGGGTAAACTATGCCTAGCTCTACACTTATTGTTACTCCTTTACCATTTTTATCAACAGCGAGTAGCTTGAAAGCTGAGACCCTGCTCCAGTACTCGACACCTACAACTGGTTGGACGATAATATACACCGTGATGAGTACTGTGAGAACACCTGCGGCAAGCCTGTTTCCATGGCTCAGCGTAACACTGATCAATCACAGCCCTCCGGCTCATAATTGCCGGGTTGTCATCACCATATTATGGTTTATTTCAACAGGGGTTGAAAAACCTGGATTGTTGCTTTATATTGGAGTAAACCTAATAAATATACCTGGGATGGTGCACTCCATGAGTATCGGGCAGGCAGATATCCCGGTAAGGCTTATCGCCGATGTATTCGAGCGTATAGAGGTAATAACCTCAAGGATCCAGATGACCGCGCTGCTGGTTACTCTATTCAAGCAGACCCCACCAGAGATCATTGATCGCGTTGTCTATCTAATACAGGGCAGGCTATGGCCTGACTGGAAAGAACTCCCGGAGCTCGGGGTAGGCGAGAAGCTACTGGTTAAAGCTATAGCTCTGGCTACGAACAGTAGTGAGGCACAGGTTGAAGACCTAGCCAAAAGCCTCGGCGACCTGGGTAAAGTAGCCGAGCAATTAAAATCAAGGATCAGCGGTAGACAGCAGGGTGTAACATTATTCAGCTTCACTCAGCAACAACCGGAATTAACGGTTAACAAAGTGTATGATACACTAGTAAGGGTGGCGATGGCTCAAGGCGAGGGAAGCAAGGATCTGAAAATAAGGCTTTTAGCCGGGCTCCTCAGAGAGGCCTCACCCAAGGAGGCCAAGTTCATCGTGAGGTTTGTCGAAGGGAGGCTAAGGGTTGGAATAGGCGAGGCAACAGTCATGG
>NZ_JBMFMW010000025.1:0-12995 GCF_049970475.1 Desulfurococcus sp. | reverse complement strand
AAACATCCCTCAGGCACAGCAAGCCTGACCCGTAAACATTAATATTCCTAGTGCTTATAACTATATGGTGGTGACCAGTATTGTCGAATACCGTAGTATTAAAAGCAATAGAGGAGAAACAGTTGTCAAATAGTGAGGCATACCTGATTCTCAGAAATATAGTGGAGAAGATAAAGGAGGAAACCGGAACAGTACCCCTTCTGCTTTCAAGGGTCTTAGAATACCTTAAAACCCATCATAAAATACCCCCGGAGAAAGCAGGGGAACTCCACGAGCTACTAGCTTCCAAAGGCTTGAAAGATGAAACCATTGTAATGTTAATGAATATCTGTCCCTCCTCGATAGATGAGTTAAGATACCTTATGGAGCTCGAAGAGAAGACTCCAGAGCAAGGCGTCTTAGAAGAGATACTGGCCACCCTAAGCAATTATTGCACTGGTGTAGCCCCTTCCTAATCCTCACCTGCATCAAGCCTGCTTAAAGGGGATTGTATTGTCACACCGTGATCACAATTTTAGATATAAGAGGCATGGGGAGAGACGCTGGGATGAAAGGCATGAGCCGGCGCTCTATGTTCTAGATTACCTTGAGCTTGGAAACCCCTCTGATCCCCATTATGAACACAGGAACCAGCCTTTCATCCAGGGTATCGGGGTGAAATACTTCTCTCTACTCGAAGCAACCCCCTTACCCGCGGTTAAAATAGAGATACTCGAGAAAATAGACCTTGGATACCCGAGTAAGGTTAAGAGAATCATACATATAGTATACAGTGAGCTCACTAGCGTTGCTAAAACCAATCTACCCGAGGCTCTTAAAAACATAGTACTTGAGAACGAGAAGATATTCGTTGAGTTCTTCAATATAGCTGAGCCAGTCAACATAAGGCTACACGCACTTGAATTGCTCCCCGAGATAGGTAAGAAGACAATGAACCAGATACTCGAGGAGAGAAGCAAGAAGAGGTTTGAGAGCTTCGAGGACATAAAGAAGAGGACTCGTATAGATCCTGTTAAAGCCCTTGTAAACAGGGTCATCAAGGAGTTGATTGGCGGGGAGAAGTACTATTTATTCATAAAATCCCCCGAGCCTAACACGATGTACCTAGGGTACTTGGAGAAACTATATGGGGAGCTATATTAGGCCAGATGAAATGAGTAGACGCGGCCTCCTTTCATGGACTATAAGCATACTCCGCGAGCATGGTTTAAGACCCAGGAGGAAGCTTAGTCAGAACTTCATCGTAGATCCCCGGCTTATAAGGGACTTCATAAGCCATGTAAACCATGCGGAAACCACTGAAATAGGCTGTGGACTAGGTACTTTAACCATTCCATTAAGCAGAGTGGTTCCTAGACTTATATGCATAGAGATCGATGAGAAACTACTGGGTATAGCTGTTAAAAACTTGAATACATCCAACACTCTCTTCATCAATGCTGATGCCACCAAGTACACAGTGTTCTCTAGGCAAGTGGTAGGGAATATACCATACCATGTTACATCCAATATATTGGTTTCAATAGCTAGATCGAATAACGTTGAAAGAGTTGTATTTACGCTTCAAAAAGATGTCGCTGAGAGACTTGTAGCCAAGCCAGGTAGTAAGCAGTATGGTAGGATAACTATTCTACTCAACACATTGTTTAACATAGAAATCACAGGTATATATGGCCCCTCCTCATTCTACCCTGAACCAAAGGTAGGGCACGCAATTATAACTTTAACCAGGCGACGCGTTTTTAACCAGGATGTATTCGCCCTCGAGAAGCTGACCAGGCTATTGTTTACGCAGAGGAGAAGGATAGCTTTAAGGGTTCTCGCCAAGTCCCTTGGTATAGGGGAGGACAGCGAGATATATATGTATGCCCGTGAACTACTTGGAGATAAGAGAGTATATGAGGTAAGCGGAGAGGTGTATGTGGCATTAGCGAGAAGACTGAGGGAGAATGGATTACTGTAGGGAGTCTCAAACTAGTATTTAAGGGAAACGTGTACAGGCCTAGCGATGACTCATGGCTCGTAGTAAAGCTACTGGACTCCATTAAACCGAGAGCGGATCTCTGCATGGATCTCGGATGCGGTAGCGGTGTACTGGGACTCCACGCCTTGTTAAAAGGGTACTGTGAAAAAGTTATCTTCATAGACATCGATGAAGATGCTCTCAACACGGTTAGAGAAAACACCGTGTTAAACAATGCAGCTGGGAAAAACATCATCTTATCAAGTGACACGGGTATATCTATAAAGGAGTCATCAATAGATCTAGTCCTAGCCAACCCCCCATACCTGCCTGCATGGAGCGGTAGCATAGAGGATATAGCTACTGAGGGCGGTGCACATGGATACGAGGCAATACTCTACTTCATCAATGTAGCATGGTATGTTCTCAAGCCCGGTGGATTACTAGTGCTTGTTTACTCGTCGCTATCGAATCCACTGGTGGTGGAGGAGTACTTGTCTAAGAAGGGGTTTAGTAGGGTGGCCTCTATAACTAAAAACATGTTTTTTGAAACACTATATAGTGTTGGAGTAGTGAAGAGGAATGCTAAGGATAGTACTAGTGGGTATTGAGGGTCCAGTGAATCTTGGAGTCATAGCTAGAACCTGTGTAAACTTCAACGTTGATGAGCTATACATTGTTAAACCAGTAGCCAGTATCGAGGAGGCTTTAAACTACGCCGCCAGAGGAAAAGACTTCCTGCTTAAAGCCAGAGTCACTGATTCACTCGATGAAGCCATTAAGGGAGTTGACATGGTCGCGGCTACCAGTGATGAAGGATATAGTGCAGGAGACATGCTTAGACAAGCCGTTGATTTAAACGGGTTCGCCGAGAAAATATTCCCGAGAACCAGGAGTGTGGCTATATTATTCGGTAGGGAAAGCACTGGTTTAACACGGGAAGAAATCAGTAAAGCCGATGTCCTGGTCACGATACCAGCAAACCCATCATACCCGGCACTTAATATTAGCCAGGCAGTAGCCATAGTGCTGTGGGAGCTCTGGAAGCAGAGGAGTATTACTGCAACCAATATACCTCCTTTAGCCAGCAAGGAGACGCTGAGGCAATTACTTGATTTAACAGTGGAGATCTCAAAGCTAGTTATGACTACTGAGGAGAAAATAACTAGATCAAGGATCCTATGGAGGAGAATACTCGGCAAAGCGCTTCTTACAGAAAAAGAGGCTGCCTTATTAAGATACTGGCTTCAAAGAGTAAGAAGACATATTTCCTCTAATAAAACCTAAAAACACTACAGTTCTATAGCTAAGGATGAGACCTTGTACAATAGGTTTACGATAAAACCTGTATCGTAACAGGCGGTGCTAGAGACATTGAAGCAACCATTGCAACAAGATTAGCATTTGAGGAATACAACATCGCTATAATAGACATAGATGAAGAAGCAGGTAGGATAAGAGAGAACAAGCTAATCTCGAAAGGTCTTAAAGCGGTATTCATCAAAGCTGGCGTATCCATAGAGCATAATGTGATGAAGGCTGTGGAATACGTATTCAACAAGTATAACTCGATAAATGTTCTCGTGAATAATGCTGGCATAGGATTCACGGGAAGAAGCATAGAAGAACAGACACTTGAAGAATGAAACAGGATAATTAGTGTAAACCTCACCGGGCCATACCTCATGAGTAAACATGTTATTAAATACGTGAAGAACGAATAATACCTTACCCTTATCCAAGTTCTCGTCTTCAATGGACATTTATAGCCGTCAAGTAGCTCCTGTATCAGCTTGGACTGTTGGCTTGACAATAGGTTTTAAGCACTATAGCTACTATAGATACTAAGAGGTCGTCTTGCACAATGACTAATATATTAATATTTTATTAACTAGTATTCGAAAGTCTTTCTAGGTGAATATTATGGGTATAGTTGAAGGACTACGTGTTCTTGTAACGGCTTCCACGAGAGGCCTTGGAAGGGGTGCTGCTGAAGCATTACTAGAGGAGGGTGCGAAAGTCGTTATAAATGGGAGGAGCCGGGATAATGTTGGGAAAACCCTTGGAGAACTGAAAAGTAGATTTGGTGATAGAGTTCACGGGGTTGCAGCTGATTTAACCGTTAGGGGGGATGTCTATAGGCTGGTGGATGAGGCTGTGAAGTTCCTCGGGGGCCTTGACTCAATAATCTACATAACCGGTCCTCCTAGACCTGGCACATTTCAGGAGATACGCGAAGATGAATGGGAGTATAATGCAAGACTCCTTGTCTTCAATGCGATATGGATTGTCAATGCTTCTCTCCCATACTTAAGGAAGTCAAGTAATCCCTCGATAATCTTTTCAACTAGTTTAGCAGTTAAGGAACCAATAGATAACCTGGCATTATCAAACGTCCTCAGGCTAAGTATCCATGGCTTGGTTAAAACACTCGCTAAAGAGCTCGGCCGTGAGGGAATAAGGGTTAATGCAGTGATGCCAGGCTACATCGAGACTGATAGAATAAGAAAACTGATCGAGGATAGAGCCAGGAGGGGGAACAAGTCATACGAGGAGGCATATAGGGAATTCGTCAGCGATATACCTTTAGGAAGGCTTGGCTCACCAATAGAGTACGGTAGAGTAATAGCGTTCCTAGCAAGCAGGTATGCTTCATACCTTAACGGTGTCTCAATACCGATCGATGGAGGACTCATGAAATCAATATTCTAAAATAAAGCCACGGGTTTCATAGATCTCCGGAGTTAACAAGGTATTCCAGCACTGGGTCAGCTATTTTATACTCGTTATTTGTTTTCACCACTAAGCCATACTTGACCAGTGTAGTTAAGAGCTCAGTAAACCTGGCATCAGTTATAGGGCCTGTCCTGTACATCAAATACACCTTTATCTGCTTCCATGTTCTCGCCCCTCTGGCTATTGCTTCAAGTATTCCCAGATATCTACCTCGTGAAGAGGCAATTATCCTTGTTACTTCATCTTTAATGAGCTTACTGCCTTCGGAGAAAACAGCCGTTAAAGCTTCACTGTGACTGAGGCGTCTAACACCTCTGTAGTACCCATAGAGGGTGAGCCATCCCGGGATACCATCCACTAGGTTAACGGCTTCCTCAAGCTCGCTTCTCTGGACTTGAAGACTTAGTTCGCTAAATCCTTTCTCAAGGAATTCAAGGCTTTTATCACGAGTATACCTTTCTAACACTATTTCATGTCTATACCTGCCATAGAGGGGGGACTCGGGGTTTTCAAGCTTTAGAAAGTCCTTTAACACTCCAACCTCGCTCCCTGTAACAACTATAGTAATATTCTCAAGGTTATCAATAGACCACGCTATTATTTCATCATATCTAACACCACCAGAAAACCTAAGATATTGGGCCTCATCGAATGCCAGTATGAATCTAGTGCCATTTTCAGCTGAGCACTCATCAAGACTCCTAAGCAATACGGTTACATCTGGCAGTCTCTTAGTAGGAATTACTTCTATGCTTATCCCAGAGACCTTAAATATCTTGATTCTTTTAATAAAATCAAGGAATATAGAAGATAGCTTCTTGGAAAGACGCATTTGCGAGGTGAGAAACTCGGCTATCTTAGAGTATAATGAGTATTTAGAGACACTACCGTAAACACCATGTATCTCCCTAACATCGATAATTAAGTATGGATATTTTGATTCACTGAGTGCGACACGAATAAAGCTGGTTTTACCTATTCTTCTCGGCCCGCTTACAATAATTAATCTTTCATTAAGGTGTAAGCTCTTATTAAACTCCTCTAGCTCCTTTTCACGTCCAAATAAGTCTTCTCTCTTGGATTTTGGATTGGGATCGAAGAGCATGCTTTCTCCCCCGATAGTTACTTCCTCCCCCGATAGTTATTTTCTAATACTCATATTTCTATCCTGTTAAATAGAGTTGAGACCCTGAGTAACTGAAGTTAAGCTGGGTGAATTAAGCTTCCAGGGTTTTCTCCTCTTAATGCATCCAAGAGTTTTTCGGGTTCGCGGTAGCTTATTAGTTGAACCAGTATCTTGCTTCTAATCGCTAAATCCAGTGCCTTCTCATCTATTAACGCGTATTCTCCCGGTAGCTGTTTCTGTTCCAGTATTTTTTTGAGGAGGCTTGCATTTACTTCTCTCAGTGGTTTTGCATCAGGGTATTTAGCTGGATCTCTATCATATACGTATCCAACTGCTGAGAAATAGTAGAGTTTCTCAGCGCCAACCGCTTCAACCACCTCTATAGCTGTCGATGCTGTTGATTGTCCTGGGATTAATCCACCCATTGCGACAACTCTGTGTGAAGATAATGCCTCCAATACTTCCTCAAGGTTTACAGCCGGCTTTGGGTAGGCATAGGGCTGCAGTGAAGAGGTTATGAGTAGGCTGTTGAGTCTTGATACCCATATTCCTATTAAGTCAAGCCAGTAATTCGAGGAGATGCCTAGTGATCTAGCGTCAGAGATGTACTTTCTAGCTGTGTTACCGCCCCCCGTTATTACTATCAGTCTATATTCGCTCACCATACTCTTCAGTAGCTTTACGTATCTAGAGATCAGGATTGAACCCTCGTCGAATGCCTTACCCGTTATCTTTAGGACAAGCACATCTCTCATCTTCACCACCGTCTTTTTTAAACATGCCCTGATATTTTAATATCGTACCTTGGGAGGATAGTTGGGTTTGTGCGGAATAATAGGTTTATGCCTACACGATAAGAATACTTTAAGGCTAGGGGAGGCCATATACAGGGGTCTTCTTAGGCTCGAGTACCGTGGATACGACTCGGCAGGCATAGCTGTAATCAGTGATAACGGGCTCATTATTTTAAAGGGCAAGGGTAAACTGAACGAGCTTGAAGGCAAGTATTCTTTCACAAGCCTTGAAGGTATAACCGGGATAGGTCATACCAGGTGGGCCACACATGGTGCTCCAAACGATGTAAACGCGCATCCCCACACTGATTGCAACAACATGTTTGCGATAGTACATAATGGCGTCATAGAGAACTATATGGAGTTGAAAAAGATCCTTGCCTTAAAGGGGCATGTCTTCAAGAGTGAAACAGATACAGAGATAGTGGCACACCTGATTGAGGAATATTATAAGGAGACGGGGAGTGTTTACCAAGCCTTTAAGAAGGCTATATCATCTCTGAGAGGTACATACGCGATCCTCCTGATTACACCACTTGAACCCCATAAGATATTCTACGCTAGAAAGGATAGTCCTCTGGTAATAGGGGTGGGCAACGGATACAATGCCGTGGCAAGCGATATACCAGCCCTGCTAGAGCACACGAGGAGAGTAATAGTCATAAGGGATGGATGGATCGGCTACATTACTCCATCAGAGATACATATCGAGGAACTAGATACGGGCCGCATACTCGAGTCAAGCAGGTATATCAGGGTGGTTGAATGGGATCTAAAAGACGCCGAGAAGGAGGGATACCCATTCTTCATGATTAAAGAGATATATGAGCAGCCAAGGGCCCTTAGAAGCACTATCCATGGATTAGTAAATGATGTAATAATTGATGAAGCAGTTAAGCTACTAGCTGATGCCGACAAGGTATTTATAACTGGAGCTGGCACGAGTTACCATGCCTCAGAATACTTCGCGTTAACAACGATGAAGCTATCTGGGAAACCAGTTATACCCTTCATAGCCAGCGAGTATGAGGTATATGCTGGGGTAGTTGGTTCCAGCGACATACTCATAGCTGTCAGCCAGAGCGGGGAGACAATGGATACTATGAAGGCTGTGAGAGCCTTCAAGGCGAAGGGGTGTAGAATCATTAGCTTAACAAATGTAGTCGACTCAGCCATAGCTAGGGAAAGCGATATAGCTCTCTACACTAGGGCCGGGCCAGAGATAGGGGTAGCTGCCACCAAGACCTTCCTAACTCAAACCCTATTCCTCTCATGGATATCCATTCTATTAGCCGGTGAGACAGGTAGATTAAACAGTAATGAAGCAGCCAAGCTACTGGAGGAGCTGAGAAATGCACCTAGATATGTTGAGGAATCATTATCGATGAGTGGTGAAACCGTGAAGAAGCTAGCTGAGAAACTGGTTCCAGTTAAAAGCATGTACTATCTCAGCAGGGATATCGGGCTACCGGTTGCCAGAGAGGGAGCCCTCAAGATAAAGGAGATCGCATATATACATGCTGAAGCGTATCCAGCCGGCGAATCCAAGCATGGTCCCATAGCATTGGTGGAGCCTTCATTCCCAGTAGTATTCACAGTACCAAGTGATAGAAAGCTTGAGAAACTATTATTGGGGAACATAGAGGAGATGAAGGCTAGAGGCGGATTCGTAATCAGTGTTGCTCCACAGGGATTCAACTTAAATGAGAGAGCAGACATAGTGATAGAAGTCCCAAGGACGCATTGGATACTGACGTCTCTAACCCATACACCACCGCTTCAACTACTCGCATACTATGTCGCCACGATGAAGGGCCTTGACCCGGATAAGCCGAGAAACCTGGCTAAAACCGTTACAGTGGAATAGCTCTTAAGTCATCATCGATTCCTCAACGATCTCGATGACTTTACCCTCAAGCATTATCAATAGCCTTCAGTTTCTCTATGTTCTCTACCTCAGATGAATCTATTTCCCTAGTATTGAAGAACGCATCCACTATCTCCTTAGCCAGCTCCTCACTAGTTAACCTGGCACTTAACGCGAGGACATTGGCATCATTCCATCTCCTAGCTCCCTCAGCGTTCCTGGCATCTGTGACGAGTGCTGCCCTAACTCCCTTGATCTTATTGGCTGCTATTGATACACCTGTACCAGTGTAACATATAACAATGCCATAATCTACCTCGCCTCTAGCCACCATAGAGCCGACCTCAAAGCCTACATCGGGCCATGGATACGGCTTTCCCGTCGCGAGGGCGCCGACTAGTTTAACCTCGAATCCCTTCTTCTTCAGGTAGTCCACAAGGAATCTTGCAACACTATATACGTCATCTGATCCAACCGCTACACGCATGGATTCGTCCCTCCTAAAATAATTATTCAAACATAAAAATAAACCTAGGTGACCAGGTGTATTTTCACCTGGTCTCTCTCAAAACTTTTCTCGAAGGCTTCAACACCCCTTGTCAACGGATATTCTGAGGTAACTAGTTTATCGACAACCACTATTCTTTTCCTCAACAGGCTTATCGCTTTATCGAAGGGACCGCACCTGGACGTCGATAGCCTTAACTCCTTTACAACAGCCTTGGTCTGATCAAAGCTTACCGGGGAGCCATGGGTTGACTTCAACGCAACAACACCTCTCGGCCTAGCTACGTCAAGCGCTACTTCTAAACCACTGGAGCTACCAGTGGCCTCAACGACGTAGTCGAACCCCTGTCCCTCTGGGGTATCCTTCTTAACTACTTCACTAAGCCCTTGGTAATCTACGACTAAATCTGCTCCAAGCTCCCTGGCTAGACGAGCCTTCGGAGAGCCGGGCCTCGAGACAGCTACCAGGAGCTCCGGCTCGAATAGTTTGAGCACTTGTATGGCGAGTAATCCAATTGCACCAACACCTATAACTGCAACTCTGCTTAATGGTTTAACCGGTTCCATCTCAATCATCTCGACCACTGCCGCAAGCGGCTCAATAAATGCCGCCTGAAGCGGTGTTAAGTCATCGACTACATGGATGAGATCCCGTCTTGTTACCATGTATTCTGCCATACCCCCGTTACGTGTTATCCCTATGGTCTCCCTGTAGGGGCAGTGAGTATACATTCCACTTCTACAATACCAGCACCTACCACAGTAGACATTTATCTCGGTTGTAACCCTGTGCCCTACGAGATCCCTTGAAACCCCCTCGCCAACATCGACAACTATACCTGAAACCTCGTGACCCGGGATAAGGGGCTTCTTGAGTAGCTTATATGTCCCAGAGTACATGGCCTTATCTGTTCCACAGATACCGACCCTCTCAACTTTGATGAGGACCCATTCTGGAGCAGGTCTTGGTTCTTCAACTTCTTCAAGCCTCAGATCTCTTGCTCCGAGAAGTAGAAGAGCCTTCACACTGTATCCCCACACATGCTCTAACCTTCTTCCCGCCCTAAAGGGCGGGCTTTCAGTTGTAATGTATCTAAGAAACATATTTGTTTTCATAATTTTTATATATCATCAATATTTAAATTATCAATAAGGGGTGAACTGATGAGATCCCTGGCTATGAGAACCCTTGTATTAGTTATAATAGTAGTCATCATAGTGGCATCAATAGGGGTATACTACTATTATAACTATGCATCCCCCTCCACCACATCAACTAATAAACCTATCAAGGTTGCAATACTCTTCGATGTAGGTGGGAGAGGAGACCTAAGCTTCAACGATATGGCGTGGCTTGGTGCTGAGAAAGCCAGGAAGGACTTCAATATACAGGTTGAGTACACGACTCCACAAAGCCAGGCTAAGATGCAGGATCTATTGGAGTCATTATCGGCCAGCGGCGAATACGACTTAATAGTATTGGTGGGATTCCTATGGACATCCCCGTTGAACGCTACAGCTGATAAATACCCCAATCAGAAGTATGCTTTAATTGATTCATCCACGTTCATCAATAGACCCAACGAGGTCGACATCTTATTCTCCGAACAAGAAGCGGGGGCGCTAGTAGGTGTTTTAGCAGCTGACATGGCTTCTAAAATAGGGTGTAACAAGGTAGGTGCTGTAGCCGGTATGTCTATACCGCCTCTATGGAGATTCCACATAGGCTACTTATTCGGTGTTAAATACTATGAGATGAAAACAAATAAGACCATAGACTTTCTCTGGGAGTACACGGGTACATTCGGAGACACTCAGAAGGGATACCAGTATGCTACATCAATGCTACAGGAGAGAGCATGCGTACTCTATGGTTTAGCTGGCTTAACACATGTTGGAATGTTCGATGCTGTTCGAGACTGGAACAAGCAGGGTAAGGGGGTTGCATTAGCCATAGGCCAAGACGCCAGCCAGGAGTGGTATATGCCGAGATACATGCCTATAAGCGGTGCTAAAAGAGTTGATATAGCAGTATATGATGCCATTAAAATGGTTGCTGAAAACAAGTGGACACCCGGAATACATGTGTTAGGGTTGAAAGATAGTGGAGTAGGTATATGGGATCTCGATGGCGTTAAATACTTCGCAGAGATAGCTTACAACCAGAGCAAGCTGGAAACCGGGCTCACGCCGGATGATGTTGTAAGAATAGTTAATGAAACCAGAAACACCTATATTACGGAGACTGGTTGGAACATAATGAGTGAATTAGAGCAACTAATTATAAGTGGACAGATAGCATTCAAGAATCCCTCCACAGAGGAGGAATACACTCAAATAGTGAATGCCCTCAAGAATGGAGACTTAAATGCGGCTTTAAGCAGGGGAAGCGTCTAGAGAAGAAGAAAACCTTTTTTATACATTCCTTCCTTTTCATCAATGAGACAGGAATAACATGTGAGCCTCTTTATGGGCGTCCAACTATGAAGACTATTGAGATGCACGGTATTAGAAAGATTTATCCTGACGGCGTAATAGCTTTACATGGAGTCGATTTCGAGGCTGAAGAAGGGGAGATACACGGGTTACTGGGGGAAAACGGGGCCGGTAAAACCACTTTAATGCGAATACTTTATGGCGAGATACGCCCAACAGAGGGGGAGATCAAGGTACTCGGTAGAAGAGTTAGATACAGGAACCCAAGGGATGCTATTAAGCAGGGCATAGCAATGATATACCAACATTTCTCCCTTGTCCCAACGATGACGGTGCTGGATAACCTCTACCTTGCCTTAGCAACTATTAATCCACGTATTACTAGAAACGAGGTCGAAGCACGAGCCAAGAAGCTGATCGGTGAGACACGGTTAAAGATACCCCTTGACAAAGTAGTCGAGGAGCTCCCTGCCGGTGTCCAGCAGAGGGTCGAGATACTTAAAGCCCTCATAAGGGATGCACGTATACTTATACTCGACGAGCCCACAAGCGTGTTAACACCTCTTGAAGTGGAGGAATTATTTCAATCCTTGAAGAAGTTAAAGGAGAAGAGAATGACGATAATATTGATTACACATAAGCTTAGAGAGGTCAAGGCTATAACCGATAGAGTAACAGTTCTCAGGAGAGGGATTAAAGTAGGGACGGTGAGGACTAGCGAGGTCACTGAGGCCCAGTTAGCTAGAATGATGGTTGCCAGGGATGTTGAACTAGTCTTGGAGAAGCCCCCTGGCATTCAGCCTGGTCGGGAAGTATTGAGGATAGAGTATCTATGGGTTAGAAACAGTGAAGGAGTGGATGTTTTGAAAGGCGTTAATCTCTCGGTAAGGGAGGGGGAAATCATTGGAGTAGCTGGTGTTCAAGGCAACGGCCAGACAGAGCTGGCAGAGGCTATTGCTGGGTTAAGGAGGCCTTACCGGGGTAGGATAATCCTTGACTCGAAGGATATCACCATGCTTGACCCTATGAGTAGATACAAGCTGGGTATATCATATGTTCCTGAAAGCAGGAGGAACGGGTTAATCCATGAAATGAATCTCATCGAGATCTCGGTGTTAACGAGCACATATAGTTACATTGGGAGATACGGTTTCATAGATTGGGGTAGAGCCGTGGAAACCGCCCTTAAAATAATCAAGGAGTACGATATCAACCCTCCCAACCCCTATACTATGGTGAAGAATCTCAGCGGAGGAAATCAACAAAAGCTCCTGGTTGGCAGGGAGCTAGTGAAGAAGCCAAGGGTCCTCGTGGTTTCCGAGCCCACTCAAGGCGTGGATGTTGCCTCGACAGAGTTTATACGGAGAAAGCTATTGGAGCTTAAGACCAAGGGGGTTGGAATACTCTTGATATCCACGGACCTAGACGAAGTGATTCAGTTGAGCGATAGGATAATCGTGATGTACGAGGGTAGAGTAATTGGTGAGGGAAGAACAGAGGAATTTACCCTTGAGAAGCTAGGGCTTTTAATGGGTGGTATCAGTGCCTGAGGCCTCTAACTACATG
>NZ_JBMFMW010000024.1:0-14159 GCF_049970475.1 Desulfurococcus sp. | reverse complement strand
CGGGGATTCTTGCAGGGTGGTTTGGGGCTTCATTCCAGGTTCTTGCCTGGTTCAGCCCCGCGCCCGGTCTTAGGCGCGCTACCCCTACCCAGCTTAACGCGGGGCTCAGGGCTATGGATGCTGAGTATCATTGCCCCCGGGAACACAGATATTCAATCCCACACACCCATCACACATTGCTTGAGAGTAGTTCCCGAGACTCAAAAACACGAAACCCATCACCAAAACAGTATACAAGGATACAGAGCCCACAAATCTTCATCCCCGCCTCAAAGAGGCTAGACTTTCAATTGTAAAGATCCTTGATGACCCTCAAGGTTTGAGTACTGAAGATGGAGAACGGTTTCGGTGACCCATATTATAGGGGGCGCCATCCCCAATAAAGATATGTTTAGGTAGTTCTGGGATCTATTCAAAGGATAAAGGGCGATATTGTTGACTCTATGCTACTTTGATATTGAGACAACCGGTAACAATCCATTCCTACATAAGATTATAACAATCCAGTATCAGTGTCTAAGCAAGCCGGATTTAACTCCAATTGGAGACCTTGAAATACTTAGGGAGTGGGTTAATGGAGAGGAGGGTATTATAAGGAATTTCCTAAGTTATAGCAGGTTATTAATAGAAACCTTTGAATTTATACCCATAGGCTTAAACATATTCTTCGACCTCATGTTTCTATACTACAGGACTAAGCTCCTAAACCCAGAGCTTGTTAAAATTACATTTGAGGAATTTATATATAACAAGCCATTCATAGACTTAAAGCCGATACTGGTAATAATGAACGATTTTGAGTATAAAGAGCTATCTAAACCAGTTAAAGACAGAGTGTACGAGAAAACAAAGATAACTGGTAGAGATATACCTAGTCTCTATGTTGAGAATAAATATGAAGAGATTGAAAACTACGTGAAAGCGGAAGCAGAAGAGGTAATCAAGCTGATAAGGGAAGTATATAGAGTACTAAATGGATTAAAGCCGGCTAGAGCCATGAAACCGGGGTAGTCCATTGATCTGGGAAACTTATTCTTTTACAGATACTGTTAACTAGGTTTCCCACGAGTTCCCTCTCCTGCCAGACCTTCTCTGCAGTGTTATCCATACAGCATGATAGTGCATTAATCGCATGGTAGAATTCTTGGTTAGTCATTAGCGGCTTATATTAATATATTTTAAGGCTAAGATGCTATAAGTCTATCTAGTACCCGCGAACCAGTTCAACGAGTGCTATCGACTGTAAAGCCCTGGAGGAGCTCGGTTGCCTGTTGATAAGGTATATGGTTTCAAGTGTTAAGAGTGGATTCCTATATATTCGTTGAAAGTGTTGAGACTCTTTCAGCGTGATCCACTATTCTCTCTATATGTCTTAAAACAAGTAATGCTATCGCATCAACGTTGTTGATTACTTTATTGGCTGATATCTTCTCTAACTGCTTAATATATAGTTTATCTGATTCCACGCCGAGCCTCCTCACCTCTTCAATACACCAAGTACAGTTCTCAAAGTATGCTTTGTAAGACTTCTCTACTGCTTCAACAGCTATTTTCAGCCCTGGCTCTACTAGATCCCTTAACTCCGGTGTTGATAGTCTAACGCCTTTCTTATCGGTTAGGAATATCTCTCTAGCATATCTACCGAACCGGTATATATCGTAGACCAGGTATAGTAGATTACTTGCCTCAACGAGTTCTAAGCCTAGCGGCTGGTTTCTAGCTATGAAGACTAGTATGTTATTTATTAACTCGATACGCGAGATAGATATCACTTCAATCTTTTCATTCAGCTCCTTCTCTAATACTTCTCTACTATCCTTATCTGAGTCAAGTAGCTTCATTAAGTCCCTGATTACTTCTAGTGCTTCGAGATATAGTTTTGCCACCTGGTTCCTCAACCTAAGTAGATCCGGGTTCACTTAGAACACCCTCTCGAGTAGTTTGATAGTTACCTCGTGTCTTGGATGTATGAATACATCGTTTACAGGTCCTTCTTCAACTATTCCTCCATTATATAACACATATACATAGTCCCCTATTCTCGCTGCTTGATGGGGCATGTGGGTCACTAGGATCATTGTTATATCGTTTTTCAACTCCTTTAAGCTTTCCTCGATTTTTAAGGTATTGACTGGATCTATGTTTGCTGTAGGCTCATCCAGTAAGAGTATGTTGGGGCGTAGGGCAAGAGCCCTGGCTATGCATAGTCTCTGCTTCTGTCCACCACTTAAACTAGTTGGTGGTTTCCAGAGCCTGTCTTTAACCTCATCCCATAGCATTACTTTTTCAAGGGACCATCTGACTAGTTTTTCAAGTTCCTCCCTGCTCCTGGCAACCTTATTCAGCCTGGCTGGTAGCGCTATATTCTCGAATATGCTTAAATTCGGAAAGGGGGTTGGCTCTTGTTGTACTAGTACTACATGCCTCCTCAGCTCATATGGATTCCACTCGTAGATATCCTTGCCCATGATGGTTATTTCACCGGATACCTCTGCTTCTGGATTCAGTTCTATTAACCTGTTAAACACCCTTAGCAGGGTTGACTTGCCTGAGCCGCTGGGCCCCATGATCACTGATATTGTGTTACATCTAATGGATATATTCACTTTATTCAATATTGTTTTACCACCGAGCCTAATAGTTAGATCCCTTGTCTCCACTATATGGGACACTATTTCCTCACCTCCTTCACAAACCACTCGATGAACAAGACGGGTACAAGGATCAATAGTAATAATAGGAGGCTCGCCCCCCAGGCAGCCATATGATAGTTATTGTAAGGGGATAACGCATAGTTAAAGATCAATAGTGAAACCGCGTTACCGGGTTGATCAATACCCTGGAAAACAGAATTTGTTAGAAAACCTATTGTGAATAAGAGAGGGGCTGTCTCACCAGCTGACCTTATGAAGGTCATTAAGATGCCTGAGGCGACCTGCCTCCTCGCTATTCCAAGGTACACGTATCTCAGCAATTGCACTCTTTTAAAACCTAGTGAGAAAGCTGCCTCCCTGTATTTCTCCTCAACGCTTCTAAACGCTGACGAGAGATAATAGTGTGCAGTGGGGAGAACGGCTATGAAGAGGGCTAGTGAACCAGCCAGTATACTCGGCCTCCCCATTCGTATAACCATGATGCTGTAGATGAACATGGAGATTATTATAGTGGGTATCCCGTTGAAAGCCCTAATCACTGTTTCAATGAACCCGCTTACCAACGAGTATGGGTATTCACGTGTAAACATCGAGGAGAAAACAGCTAGGGCAACGGCCATTGAGGTAGCTATCGTAGACGAGATAAGGGTTCCCACAACCGCTGGTGCGATGCCGCCTATATCGGTATCCATGGGTGTACCTGGAAGCCCTGTAATGAATGATAGGCCCTTCATAATTAATGGAGGGAGCCCGTTTAATACAGTGCTGTAGAGAAGCCAGAGAAGTGGGAGAACACCTAGCCCGCTTAAAAATATTATTATGAGGATCACTAATATATTGATGACCTTTCTTGCATCCCTAGCCATGGATTATACTCCTCCACCTATTGATCAGCATTATACCAATAGAGCTGGATACGAATGAGAGCATCATAACAATCAATACACCAGCGTATAGAATAGATGAGACGCCAGGATATAGGAAAGAGCTCTCAAACTGGCTTACAATCCATGCAGACATCGTTGTACCCGGGTTCAGCATGCAGGCAGATGCCATATATGCATTACCAATTGTTAAAGCAACAATAGTTGTCTCACCAAGTGCCCGGCTTAGGGAGAGCATTATAGCAGCTATTAACAGGGGCTTCAATATACCAGTTATTAATCTATAGACTTCAAACCTATAGAAGCCCAACGAGTATGCAGCCTCAATATACCTGGATGGAATAGATTTATACCCTTCTATAAGCAGTGACGATGCATATGGGATCATCGATAACCCTAAGACTATGCCGGCGGACAAAATATTTTGACCACTAAGCGGTTTACATGAGAATAAGGGTATATAGTCTAGGTAATCGTGGAGCTGTATATATATGGAACTATATAGAAACTGTGAGAGAATAAAGCCTCCCCACAAACCATAGACCACGGTTGGGAGAGCCCCCATTACCTCGATCAAGCGGTGAAAAATTCTCGAGGCCTTACCCGGCAGTAAGTCGCAGATAAAGAAGGTGAGGGATAATGATATGGGTGTAACTATAAGGATTGATACAAGGCCTGTTAAAAGAGTACCCAATAATGCAGGCAGCAACCCATACTTCTGGAGAACGGGGTTCCACCGTGCTTCAAGGAGAAGGCTTAACCCATGACTCATAAATGCTGGCAGGGATAGGGTGACAACATGTATGAGGATAAGTGTGAGAATAGAGAATGAGAGTAGGGATGGGATGAGGAGTAAGTAGAAGGTATACTCGCTCTTACCCATTATAGCTCCCCCTCGAGATAATTTCAAGTGCTTTGAGGCCTATCTCGATGACTTCATCGGGGAGCTGATAGTAGCCGGGGAGTAGTCTATCCTGCCCCTCTATTAGAATATATTCTATGAGCCTGCTTAATGCCTCAGTAACATATACATCTTTATAGTCACTGTAAATAAACATGTATGAGAATGATACAATAGGGTATGAGTCTGGACCGGGCGTGTTTAGTAACGCGTCAAGTACCATGCTAAAATCTTCCAGTGGACTACCCGGTAATTGATTCAGAACATGTTTTACAGCTGAGAGAACATTCTCCCTGGATGCTGTAACAAAATATCCTTCTTTATTCTCTAGTCTAGCTACTGGCATTCCAACATATAACGCGTAGCTGGCCTCAATATAGCCTATAGAGTAGGGAGTTGATGTTACAAGGTTTGCAACCCCCTCATTACCTTTCCCACCGAGGCCTCTGCCGGTTCTATCTACTGGCCACTCGATTGAAAAACCAACAAGCTCGTTCCCCCATATATCAGGTGCAGCCTTGTTGAGGTAAGCGGTGAAGACACGTGTTGTCCCACTAGAATCCGACCTGTGCACAGCCACTATTTCTTTATTGGGTAGTAGATCGGCGATCGCTGGATTGACCTCCTTAATTCTCTCATCGTTCCATCTAGTGATCTCACCCTTGTATATCAACGCGAGAATTCTACCAGTCAGGTTTAATTGTATATCGCGTGGTATTCCAGGTATATTGTAGGTGATAACTATAGCGCTTAACACTATGGGCAACTGGAGTACCCTGCCCCGGTATTCAAGATATGTCTCCCTATCCAATGGGGGGTCGCTAACCGCGAATACCACTGTCTTATTGAAGAACATTGCTCTACCGGCTCCACTACCAGTGGGAGAGTACTCGATAACTATGCCGGTTTTCTCGGTGAATTCTTTACTCCATTCAAGTATCTGGGGGGCTATAAGCGTTGAGCCGGCTCCATTTATAACAAGGGTTCCATGATATCCCTCTAACCGTGTATCGGGTGCTAGAACTATAAAGTATAATGCTATTGTGAGCGCGAGAACAGTCATAATAATCGCCATCGACTGCAGTAATGGCTCCTTCATAATATTCCCCTGATAATGATTACTATGTATCCAGGTTAAAGCACGGATATTATTACAGTTCTTACTGTAAGAAGCGTGTACAAACTATATTTACGGTATTTACTAATACGTATTTAGAAGAGTGAGCACTTATGTATAAGCGGAAACTCCAGAAGATGGGTGTTGCATCACTAGGTATATCTCTTCCAAAGAAGTGGCTGCACTACTATAATTTGAAGCAAGGGGATGAAGTAGAGGTGGAGATACTGCCGGATTACACACTACTGGTGAGGCCTTCATTCATTAAGGGTAATGTAGGCTATAATTGTCAGATTCTCAGATATGATGGTGAAGCAGTAAACGAATCCATTATGAGGCTTATCTCGCTCTATGTTAACGGTGTTGACTCCATTAAAGTCGTATGCGGAGATCAATGTGAAACATTCAAGGAGAGTATCTATAGGGTGCTCGAAAGAAACGTGATCGGGCTGGAAATCATCGAGGAGGGAAGAGACTATATCATGCTTGCATGTCTTGTTGACATATTATCCCTGCCCTTATCAGAGGTTCTGAGAAAAATGAGTATGCTGATACCGGCTTTACTAAGGGATTTAAAGAGGAACATGGAGACAAATACTCTCCTTGATATGGAGGAGAGAGATAGCTTAATAGATAAGCTATACCTATACGCAATCAGGCAGCTGAACATGGTATTGCATGGTAAGCTCCTACTGGATAAAACAGGTTTAAAATCAATGGGAGAGGCGGTTTCTATAGCCAACCTACTTAAGATACTTGAGAGGATGGGAGACCACATAGTGTTACTCCATAGATGGTATAATAATGCTAGAGGTAAAAAGGAGGTAGTCGACAACGTTGTTATACTACTAGACGAAGTTATACCGATAACGGAGAAGATACTCAACAGCTACCTAGCCATACTCGAGAACCAGAGTAAAATACCCTCGATCGAGAAAACACTGTCGGAGCTAAGAATAGTTGAGGAGAAAATAAAGTCGTCGACCCTTGATGCAGGCCCATTGATAAGCCTTACACGTATGATAGCGTATCTAAGGGATATTATCGAAGTAGTAACCGATATAGTTGTAAGCAGGAAATTAAGGGAGTCAGCATGCGAAGAGGGAAAGCTAGTGGAATCCTATAAATAATGAGGCTATATGATACAACATGGATGCAACGATATACGCTGTCGATGATGTAAGAAGCAATACTGAGAAAGCCAGCTTAATGCTCTTAGTTTCCTCATATACAGCTGAAACCGTTGCCAGGCATGGGATATAGAGTGTTGTGAAGACAGTTAGTGAAAGCAATTGTAAATCATTGAGGCCTAGGAGCCTCATGGCGCTACTCATGGTCTCACAGCCCGTGGCTACTAGGATTGTTGATACAACTAGTTCTTTAGCTATGAACCCTGTTATGATGGCCATAGAGATAATCCATGCACTTTCACCGGTTATCCCGAGAGGAATAGTAATGAATTGCATATTCTTTGAAACAACTGCTGCAATGCTTTCTCCAATGTTGTCGGTGTATGAGAGGGTTGGTGTGAAGGATGTTAACAGCCATATGATTATACTACCAGTAAATATTATTGATCCAGCCTTCTTCACGAAATGCTTTACTGTTGCAATAGTTTTCCAATACACTACCCTGGCTAGAGGTCTATGGTAAGCCGGAATCTCTATTAATAACTGGGGTTCTTTCTTATCCATACTGCTGAACCTGTAAAGCAGGTAGTTGACACTCATGAATACAATTATAGCTGTGATGTATGAGAGAGCGATGAGTAATCCCATGGAGAATCTTGTAGTAGCTGATGTGAATGCAAGGAGTATAACAAGCCTTGCCTGGCATGGTATAAATGAGAGTGTTAGTATCAGCCTCAACCGCTCCAGAGAGTTAGGGTTGGTTCTAGTACTTAGTATGGCCGGTACATTACACCCGAATCCAAGCATGAATGAGAAGAACGCATGCCCGCTTAATCCAAGCCTAGAGAGGAATGCATGAGAGGATACTGCTAGCCTTGACATTAATCCGCTGTCTTCAATTATTACCTGGATCAAAACCATGAGTAGGATTAATGGAAGAAACACTAGTATAGATGCGACGCCACCTAGAATTCCATCGGCTATGAAACCGTATAGAATAGGGTTGCTACTGGAGAGGGGTTGAATCAAGCTAGTTACAAATGTGAATGCTTTCTCAACTAGGCTGCTAAACGAGTATTCTTCCAGGAGTAATGCGATACTATCTAAGCCGAGTGCTGAAAAAATTATGTTTAACGGGAAACCTGTGTTTATGGTGAATACTAGTGTGAATACTAGTAGGTATATTCCTATGGAAATAATGGTTCCGAGGAGAGGTCTATAGAATATTGAAACCGTTGAGCCATGTTTTATCTTTACCTTGGCTATGTGTCTTGATGAGATCTCACTTATAAGCTTGAACCTGGCTTCCGTGATCTTTGCTGCGGGATCACCTAGTAGTCTATGGGCCTCTCTCACCGTATCCTCTATTCTACTCCACATGGCCGGCCCGATAACGGCTTTGACTTGCTCCTCAAGTATCTTATCTCCCTCGATTAACCTGATACTGATCCACCTGGATGGGAGATCAATCGGTAGCCCGGCCTCCAATAATACATCCTCGATAGAGTCTATGTACTCATTTAATCCATTATAATCGATCCTCAAGGGTTCTCTACGGCCCTTTCTACCCTCTGCAACATCAATTATTGCTTTAAGTAAGTCCTCTATCTCCATGTCCGAGGCTATTGATACTGGAACTACAGGTATCCCTAGCTCTTTCTCTATCCCTCTGTAATCTATATGTATGCCCTTACTGTGTGTGAGGTCGGTTTTCGAGAAAACAAGGACTACCCTACCGGTTAACTCCAGCACCTGAATGAGAATACTCATAGTTCTCTCTGGAATAGTTGAATCAGCTACAACTATTATGACGTCCGGTTTCTCAGCTAATATGGCTTCCCTTGCAACAATCTCCTCCTGCGTTAATGTTGAGAAGCCATAGATCCCGGGGAGATCGTAGAGTATGAGCTGGTAGCTTCCATACGTGATCTCGCCTTTATGCACTACGACTGTCTTCCCGGGCCAGTTACCTACCTCGACATGGGATTTAGTCACTAGGTTGAAGAGGGATGATTTCCCGACGTTGGGTTGCCCTATAAACACTACCTTGACCGTCTTCACTTCATGATCCCCCACTATACTCCACAATTATTCTCCTAGCTATCCCTCTCCCCACGGCTATCTCTGAGTCGCCTACCCTAAGCACTATGGGGCCTCTTCCGTCATTATATACTACTTCTACTTCTACCCCTGGAAATACCCCGAGCTGGTACATTCTGTAAACCCAGCCTCCCCGATGTAATATATTAATGATCCTGGCCCTAGACCCTGGCTTAACGTTGTCCAGTGTTGTAGTCATGTTCGATACCTGTTAGGTCATCCTAACACTCTATTATAAACATGATTGTATTAGGTGAATAAAAATTTTTCGGTGATCAGAACACATAGCTAATTATATGGCCGTTCCCTTATTTCACTCAACGAATCTAATGCTTACACTATATGAGGAACTCCCAACGGCCTATAAGCCGGAATTACAGCTAGATTAAAGGTTATGAGATATATTAGTAGTCAGGATCTAGTATAAATTAAAGCAATCTCATGATCAACATAATATGGTGGATATCCTTGATTGAATCCATAAATATCCGGGAACTTGTAGCATGTATTAGAATCAATGCATGTGAATCGGAAGGATATGTGGAAGCCTTGTCAAGAACCCTTATACGAGATGAGGATCCTGGGCCACTATCTACTATTCTGAATGCTTTGTGTACGGTGAAACAGATGGTGGATAGGGATGGATTCAACGAGTTCTTCAGTAAAGTAGTGGGAAAACTAGAGGTAGATAAGTTATTGGAGAGTATAGGGGGCTTAGTGAAGTCTAGGTTGCAACATGGTATCAATGAGTTGGAGTGCAGTATATCGATCCTAGATACATTGAGCGAGATAGGGTTAGCCGATAAGGTGTACAGGGTTATTGATGAGTTGCTCTCGAAGTTAATAAAGGTTGGGAACCTGGGTGGACAGTATGTGAGACTCCTTGAATACATTATAGATGGCCCCTTTGAAAACATGCCACCACTCGAATCAGCGTTTTTCATGGAGAGACTCATTGAAATGAATGGTGACATATGGCTTGCAGTAAAGATAAGGACTATTAGGGAGGCTAGCATAGTCAAAAACCCCGGGTTCATGGCTGAATACAGGTACTTATATGCACTAGTGAACCTAGTCGATAACGTGTTAACCACTTTACTTGAATCAAAGCCTATGGAGGCACATAAATATTATAGTGATTTAAACACCGCTTACACGCATATATGGAAGAATTGTATTGTTAATCAACCAAGGAACACCTGCATCAAACTACTTGAGGGAATAAGTGGAAAACTAGCTACACTAGCTGAATTAACACAGGGATTCAGTAAGTAGTCTTAGAGGGTATTAGAGTGATTGGTGATGTATTACTAGTAAATACGCTCGTAATTTTTGCTTTATCAATAGTGGGCATTATTCCAGTTCTAGTAGGGTTTAGATTCACCGATAGTGGCATAGACGCTACCCTCGGTTTCTCCGGTGGTGTCATGCTAACAGTCTCATTCAACATGATCTATGAGACCGGTGGGGGTATTTTACAACCCCTCTTCTTTGGGGTTGGGTTCACAGTTATGTGGATTCTTGAAGCCATAGTACCTCACGAACATATGATTAAGGGATATGAGGGGCCAGTCTTTTTCAGGCAAAAACTTAAAATGGCCTGGCTCATCGCGTTCTCCATGATACTCCATAATATACCAGAGGGGCTGACTGTTGGTTCATCAACAATTATTGATCAAGCACTCGGGTTTTCCACTACTATAGCCATAGGATTACAGGATATTGTGGAAGGATTTATGGCTGGACTACCCTATATAATAATGGGTAGAAGGATGTCTGCCCTACTATTATCACTTCTCGCCGCCTCTGCAGAAGCAGGTGCAGCCCTGGCTTCAGGCTACATAGGGACTTTATACAAGGGTTTAGACACTATCCTAGCTGGTGTCAGTAGTGGTGCAATGGTTTTTATTGTAGTCCATGAAGTAATCCCTGAAACCCATAGGGAGCATTTCTCGGAATCAACCATAGGAGTTCTTCTTGGTGTGGTGACTGCGTTGTTATTGGAGTATTACTTAGGCTGATTCACTTACACAGTGCCCTCCACATGTTTACTACTTCATTCTTTAAGGTTTCCCAGTCGACACCAATGAATAATATGTTTTCAACGGTTTTGAAAGCGTTATCAATGCACTCAAGGTTTCTGCAGTTTTTCAAGGATTCTTCTAGTTTCTCTATGTTCTCCTCGGGGTAGGCGAAGAAATCACCAGAGAACATGATCATCCTTATTGCGCATTCTTCAACCTCGATGTCTATGCTTACTGTTTTCTCCCCTCTAAGTACTCTTGTCAGCCTCATATGGTATCACCTCTTAAATACCCACTCCCTGCTCTTATACTTAAGGGATAGTTCCTCGGTAAGCCTCAACTCGTTTTCACTGTATTCATCTATGTATATCTCGGCGTTTAATGCCTTCGAGAACCCTTTTAACAATGCCTCGGCAACCTCCTCTTTGCTGACCCTCCTAGATAATGCTTCTTGAAGCGTGATGACTCTTTCTCTAATGCTTTTCACTCCCTTAGAAACCAGTTTAACTGGGGGAGCTTTCAACACCTTCGACACGGTGTCCAGGTCTGTTGCATACATTAGTGTTCCATGTTGTAGCAGGTATCCTTTTCTCCTTGCCTGGGCGCTGCCCGATATCTTTCTTCCATTAACCACGATATCGTTGATGGGCATGAATGATGCTTCAACCCCGAATAGCTTTAATGCCTCGATTAATCCCTTGCATATTACTTCATAGCTTTCACGTACATCGCTGAAGACTCCTCTAGCGGGTGTTACAATACTATATGTTACTTCACCGTTTCTATCATGGTATACCGAGCCCCCACCACTGATCCTCCTCGTTACATCTATCCCGTGTAATGACGCATAATCCATATCCACCGATTCCTCTATTTTCTGGAAATACCCTATGGTTACAGCCGAGGGGTCGAAGACGTAGAGCCTCAGCGTATCAGGTATCTCTTCCCGCATCCTAAGATTAAGCAATGCCTCATCCATTCCCATATTGAAAAATGCCGATCCGCCATCTAGATCGATTATTACTCTAAGCCTCATGGCAGCTATCCCGGGCATTACTTTGTAACATGGTTATCGGTATTTATAGTGTTATTTTAATTTTAAATTTAAGGTGTGAAATAGTAATGTTGGTCAGGGCATCAATAGGTACGCTTGCAAAGCTCGGGTTAGCAGATATAAAGATTATTGATGAACCTAGAACAGCATACTTTCTTCAATACTCTGAAAACGGATGCCTCGGTAAATGCAGGTTCTGCAATCAGTCGAGAAGCTCGAGAGCTGGTAAAGACTGGCTTGGCAAGGTGACTTGGCCACCCGTGGAGTTAGCCACTGTATTGGATTCATGGCGGGACGTCTTCGACCGCGTGTGCTTCCAGACAATTATTAAGCAGGGATTTATCGAGGAAGCCCGTGTCTTTATACGTGAAATAACCCGAGTAAGCAATCTCCCTGTATCACTGGCTATAACACCTGTCTCCAAGAGTATTCTAAGGGAATTCAAGGAGCTAGGTGTAGATAAGCTTGGAGTAGGCCTTGACACCGTTACAGAGGAATTGTTTACTAAATGGGGGAAACCCTACACGTGGAGGATCTACTGGAGGTTCATTGAGGAAGCCGTCGACGTATTTGGAGAGGGGAATGTTTATGTACACATCATCGTAGGTCTGGGCGAGAGCCTCAGAGAAGCCCTTGAAACTATTATAAAAATATACTCGAAGGGGGCTCGGGTCGCGTTATTCAACTACTTTGACTCAAGTAACATGAAGAGTATTGATAAAAGATACTATAGGATAATCCAGTTAGCAGTAGAGCTCATTGAAAACGGGGAAGACCCATTAGAGTACATTGATCTAGACTCCATGAGGTTTAAACAACAGCCAGGAATAGACGTCTATGAGGCATTATATACAAGGGGATGTCCCGGTTGTAATAGGCCGTTTTACACGGACCTACCCAGAGTAATATATAACTTCCCCTCACGTAAAATCCTTGAAAAACACAGAAATGAAATAATGAGAGAGTTGGAGAGCATAGGTGTTAAGGCTTGAAGTATTTCATGCATTTAAGAAAATTTACAACTGTATCTATAACGGGTCCAGCCTGCATGTTAAACTGTAGGTTTTGTAGGGGCCGCTACCTTAAAAACATGGTTGACCTAAGTAAAGGCGATCCAGGGAAAACACTTAGAGAATTATTTGAGTCAGGAGTTAGAGGTATATTGGTAAGCGGGGGATTCACCAGAGAAGGACGTTTACCAATCGAGGGATACGTTGACTATTTGAGGGATGGTAAAAGGAAATATGGCTTCATCTATAATGCTCACCTAGGGCTACAGAAGAACATTGAGCTCCTCAATTCACTCAAGAGACTAATAGATGTAATAGACTTCGAGTTCACGCTTAGCAATTACATAATAAAATACATTAGAGGGCTGAATCTCAGTGGCGACAGTTACATTGAAACCCTAAATAAAATGATTGAGGCCGGGTTACACGTTGTCCCACATATATATCTCTGGCATCCAGGTTTCACGATAGATATATTCACCAGGGAAATCAAAGTTATTGAGGAGTATGGATTAAGGGAGATCACGCTACTAGTATACATACCTGAATCAAGGAATATTGCTCTACCTAGTACGGACACGCTGATAAATAACTTACGCTATGCGAGGAAAGTATTCGGTGGGAAAATATATCTTGGATGTATGAGGCCCCACCCAGTTAAAAATAATCTGGATAAAGTTGCCGTTGAAGAGGAATTGGTTGAAAGAATCGCGAACCCGGTGCACAAGTTAATAAGCGATAAATCTGAATTATATGATGCCTGCTGCTCGCTACCGGAACACCTTTTAAGCGGCTTTAAATTAGAACTGGATCAACGGGGACAATCATTATATTGATATCTGTAGAGCTATATGAATCCTTACAAAATCATCTCCGTAAACCTCTAGAGCCGGTGGGCAGTGGATAATCTGACAATGATCTTGCCCATAGTGGAAAAATACTACAGTAATCCAAGAGACGAGGTGAAAATCTACTTCCCCTCGCCCGGCCAAGCGAGGATCCTCGACAGGAGTGTAATCAGCCTCTCTTCGTTGATATCCATTAAGAGGACCCGCTTATACCTCTCCCTGGTTCCGTACACGATGTCTATTTTCGAGACGGGTATGTTCAGGTTCTTGCTGAGGTACCTGACCAGGGCCGCGTTTTCCCGCCCTCTACCCTCGGGCTCGACTGTCTGTAAACGATGTTTGGTTTAATGCAGTAAAGTCCTTTGTGGAGATAATAGATTCCCACCCCTATTGGGTTAAAGCATTCCTCAATGATTATCCCAATGTAGGACCTTATA
>NZ_JBMFMW010000023.1:0-14266 GCF_049970475.1 Desulfurococcus sp. | reverse complement strand
GGCAACAGTCATGGATGCCCTAGCAATAACTTATGGGGGTGGGGCGGCTGCTAGACAGGTTATCGAGAGAGCGTATAATCTCAGAGCGGATCTCGGGGAGGTAGCCAAGATACTTGCCTTGAATGGGTTGGAAGCCCTCAGGAATGTTAGGCCGGAGGTCGGGGTCCCTATAAGGCCAATGCTGGCTGAGAGGCTCAGCGACCCCAAGGAGATACTTGAAAAAGTGGGTGGGGATGCATTCGTTGAGTACAAGTATGATGGTGAGAGAGCCCAGATACATAAGAAGGATGATAAGGTATGGATTTTTTCCAGGAGGCTTGAAAACATAACCCACCAATACCCAGATGTCATTGAATTAGCTAGGGATCACTTAAAGGCTAGAGAAGTCATCGTGGAGGGTGAGATAGTAGCATACGACCTGGATACAGGTGAGTTGAAGCCTTTCCAAGAGCTTATGCATAGAAAGAGAAAGCACGAGGTTCGCACAGCACTTAAGGAATACCCTGTGAAGGTCTTCCTGTTTGATCTATTATACGCGGATGGACGGGACTATACCATAGAACCCCTCCCAGTTAGGAGGGGTAAACTATTGGAGATCGTTGATAGAACAGATGAGTTCACAGTGGCCGAGTATATAAGGACGAGCGATGTAAAAGAGCTTGAAAAATTCTTCTTGAAAGCCATAAGCGATGGAGCGGAGGGTGTTATGGTTAAAGCTTTACATGATGGCTCAATATATCAGGCTGGCACAAGGGGCTGGCTATGGATAAAGTTCAAGCGTGACTACAGGAGCGAAATGATCGATACAGTAGACCTAGTCGTCGTAGGAGCCTTCTATGGGAAGGGGAGGAGAGGTGGGAAGTACGGTGCACTACTCATGCCTGCCTATAACGATGAGAAAGACGTCTTCGAGACAGTATGCAAGGTGGGCTCCGGATTCAAGGACGAAGACCTAGACAAACTCCCAGAGATACTGAAGCCGTATATAAGAGATAGGAAGTCGCCTCGCGTGGTAGCCGAGATGGAGCCCGATGTATGGGTTGAGCCGGCACTTGTCGCTGAGATTATTGGGGCTGAATTAACTCTTTCACCAATACATACATGCGCCTACGGCAGGATTAAGAGCGATGCAGGCTTATCCATAAGGTTCCCAAGATTCATAAGGTGGAGGCCTGACAAGAGGCCTGAGGATGCTACAACTAGTAACGAGCTCGTTGAAATGTATAACCAGCAGTTAAAGAAGATAGCTGGAGAGAGTAAGCCGGTTGAGGAAGCCTAGCCACTCCATTGTACTTAGCGGGGGCAGGGTGCCTTAATGGTCTCTATAATAGTGTTCACTGGTCCTGCAGGCTCTGGTAAGACAAGCCTGGTTAAAGCGTATAGCGAATGGGTTAGAAGGACACTCCTATTAAGGACGGCTGTGGTTAACCTGGATCCAGGTGTCGAGGAGCCTGGTTACAAGCCGGTGCTGGATATAAGGGATTTCTTCACACTCAGGGATGTAATGGTTAAATATGGTTTAGGCCCCAACGGCGCATTCATTAAGTCATCTGAGCTGATAGCTGATTACATGGAGGATATACTTGGCAGGCCACCGTTCTCTAATATTGAGAAATGGGATCTAGTAGTGGTTGATACACCGGGACAGATGGAGGCATTCATATTTAGGCCTGCTAGCAGTGTTTTCCTTAGAAGGGTATCCAGGCTAGGTAACACTGTACTAGTCTACTTAATCGACTCATCCTCAATAGAGAGCGTTACAGATGCCGTCACCTTGTGGTTTATATATGTACTGTTACAGGTTAAAACAGGACTGCCAACTATTCCGGTTATAAGTAAATCAGATATGGCCAGGAATCGTGAAATAGTGAAATTATTGATTGAGAGGCCAACGGATTTATTAGGCATGATCAGGGGTGACACGGGGTTCGCTGGGGACATAATCCCTGATCTACTAAGCATAGCGTTGAAGACCATGGGGCCCCTAAGGGCTGTGGAGGTCTCAGCTTTAAATAAAGAGGGCATGGATAAATTACATGCATTACTCCATGAAGTGTTCTGTGCCTGCGGAGATCTCACTTAAGGATTTATTTTTATATCTGGATATTATCAAATGCCCGATAATTCACGACGGCTAGGGTTAAAGGTGGGTGTCATGCATATGGGTCAACCAGTGGAAATGGGTGTCTTAACCGCGTTATTTACCGTATTATATGGATTAATCCTTTTAGTAGCCGGTAAACTCGTTTTAAAGGTGATGATTTCAATCGGGGGAGGGCTTCTAGGAGGGTATATAGCATATTTAACTATGTTACGCATGGGCTTTGGGACCCTGGGCTCGCTGGCTGTATTCCTCCTGGTATTTATAATTATATCACTTGTAAGCTGGTTCCTGTTTAAAATAGTGCTTTCAATATTGGCCGCAGCGCCATTATGGCTCATTATAGCAGGGGGTCTCGGGCTTTCCTACTCGAGTCTCCCAGCCTTATTAATACTGGTTATCCTTGTTGTATTATTATACATTATATCAGAGAAATTGGCGAGCGTTGCTGCTTCCACGGCTGGGTTATTTATGTTGTACCTGGGACTCTCCAGCTTGGTTAATCCCCTGGTGGCTCTTACAGTAACTGTAATAGCATTACTTCTCCGCATATACCTATATGTAGCGTTCAAATGGTGAAAAAATGAAGCTATACAGGCCTAAGACGGCTGTAGGCAGGTACTACTCAATCCTGTTCTCTCTGCCCCACTGGGAGCTTCTGGCGGCTGTATTGATAGGGGTCTCAGTTATAGCCCTGTATGGGCTTAGAGAACGTGCTGTTCCCCTACTATTGAACGCTGTATTAATCATTCTGTTTCTAGAGGCTTATCGAGTGTTCTATCCTTTAACTGTTTTCCATAAGTTGAAGAGGATAATTGGTTTATCGCTGACCGTGCTTATATATACATTAATATACTACCTGCTACTCGGAGACTGGATCCTTGTCGTGGCGGCATCGTCAACGATAGTTATAACTGTGATCCAGGGTCTCGACGGCACCAAGTGGTGGAGATATATTATAGCGGTTGCACCATCTTTCACATCCATAGTGCTCTCCATGTGGATTACAAGCGGTGTTGTTTCACATACTGGTTTAGTAAAGGCTTTTTCACTAATACTGTTATTCATTATAACTGACTACTTAATATACCTCGTCATGGGTAGGCATAGGATCAATGGTTATAAGGCACCTGATCTTGGATCGCTCTTCCTACAAAACTGGCTTGAGAGGAGAAAGGATATCGAGAAGGTGATTGATGAGCTGTCAACCAGTGAGGGCGTTCACCCAAGGCTGATCTTCATGGATGACCTCTTAATAATATATACTGATCTACATTACGGCCCATTCTCGAACACGGGTAGCAGTGAGCTACCCGGCGAATTAAAGAAGTTGTTCTCCAGTCTAGGCTACTCGGTTGTAGCGCTCCATGGCTTCGGATCACATGATAGAAACCTGGCGTCCTCAAGGTATCTGAGGGACTATGTGAGGAAAATATATACAGCCGTGATCGATGCCGAGAAAACCAAGCTTAGATACCATGGTGCTTTAAAGCTAACAGGTGGAGACAGCTGGGAGGCCCTTGCACTGGTTTTCGATAGGTTGACAATAGTCTTCGTCTCGAGGCCGGTGAAGGGGATAGATGATATACCCTACAACCTGTTCTTCCGCTACAACGTGATAGCGAGGAAGAGGGGGTTAGGCGACTTAATACTGGTTGACGCCCATAACTGGGAGAAACAAGAGGACTTCAACCTCGGTGAGCTGGATAAACTACTCGATGAAGTAGTTGAGAAAGCCATAGAGCTGAAGAAGCGGCCGCCTGTCGAGGTATTATTCAGGTACAAGTGCTTTGAGACCAGCGCCCCCGGGCTTATACAGGGGAATGCATGCATCATCGAGGTTACCGGGGAGGGTAGGGAGCGGGTTGTCCTACTGTATCTACGCGGTAACAACATGAAGCCTGGTTCTCGAGATAAGCTTATCGATGTCCTCGGGAAGACCACCGGAGCTGATTACGTAGAGGTATTCACAAATGATGAGCATAGTGAGACAGGTGTTAGATCATCGTTAGCGTACATTCCAGTACATGATTCACCTGAGTTGCTCAGGGATACTGAAGTGGCTGCCAGGGAGTTAGTGGGTATGCCATATAGGCTTGGGGCATGGCATTCTTCAACGAGGTTTGACACCAAGTTGATGGGTTATACGGCCGTAATGCTGGAGAAGCTGTTAATGGCCTCCTATATAGAGGCATCGATCCTACTGTTATCCTATGCTTTCCTTCTACCAATTCTCCTAGCCGTCTTTAAAATAGCTCATTAAATTATTCGTGCCCCTATTCTTCAATAGTTTATAAAGCCTCTCCTCGATAATTACTATAAGCACGAGTGGTGGTCGGCATGAACACTATCCCTTTTAAAACCAGTTACCGTGTTGAAAACATTGTGGCAACAGTCATCCTTGAGCACGACCTCGACCTGGAGCTTATTGAGACAAGGATACCCAGCATCACTTATAAACCCGATCAATTCCCTGGGTTAATATTCCGTCTGGATAAACCCAGGGCTACAGCACTCGTGTTTAAATCAGGCAAGATGGTTGTAACAGGGACTAAGAGCACTCAGCAACTCGTTGAGGCAGTCAAGAAAATAATAAAGACGTTCGTGAAGAATGGTGTAAACGTCCATGGAAGGCCCCGTGTCCAGATACAGAATATAGTTGCAGGCGGTGATATACATGCATACGTGAACCTTGAGAAAGCAGCCTACCACCTTGAGGACAGTATGTACGAGCCCGAGCAATTCCCCGGGCTGATACATAGGATGAGGGATCCAAGGGTGGTTCTCCTAATATTCAGTAGTGGTAAAATGGTGATTACCGGTGCTAAGGAAGAGGTTGAGGTCGAGAGAGCTGTGAACAATATTGCTAGACAACTATATAAAGCTGGATGCATAGTGGGTCCCAGGCTAGGCGAGGAGGAATGACTTATTTTTAAACCACCTTAAACTATTAATTAGCATAGTGATGACGCGGGCAGCCACTTAGACCACTGGTTTCAATGGGATGAAGACCCTTATGCTCAATCTGAACATAGGGATATAGTCCTCCAGTTATTGGACAACACCAGGTTTAAAGGCTTCCTACACCATTCCTTGTCTCATGGTGTATTCAATGCCGTCTAGTAAGGAGGAAGCCGGGTACCTTGAGGGCTGTGTGTCAATCATAGTGAACACCCTATTATTCATTATTAAACTATACACTGGCATCCTCGCTAACTCTATAGCTATAATAGCCGACGCATTCCACACTCTATCCGATAGCATCACATCGGCGGCGCTTATAATAGGCTATAAAATAGCCTTTAAGCCACCCGATGAGGAACACCCATTTGGCCATCAGAGGTTTGAATCAGTTACATCTATAATTATAGGTACACTGCTAGGCGTCGTAGGGTTCGAGTTTATTCAGAGAAGTATCTCTAAGCTGATTAGTAGGGAAACCTTGATCTTCTCCTGGATAGCTGTGATATTACTAACTGTTTCAGTGATAGCTAAGGAGTTGCTTGCCCGGTGGGCTCTTGGATTAGCAACTAGATTTAATGCTGAAAGCATTAAGGCTGATGCATGGCATCACCGCAGCGACGCGGTGGCGACGCAAATAGTTTTGATCGGGTTATTCATGAGTAGGCTTGTATGGTGGATTGATGGAGTGTTAGGCTTAATGGTATCGGGGCTGATAATCTATGTTGCATATGATATAATCAAGAGGTCATCAAAAAACATATTGGGTAGATCACCGACTCCAAGCGAGAAATCGAAGCTGAAGGAACTCGCCTCAAGGATCTCAGGCAATATAAGGGATCTACACCACGTCCACCTACATGAGTACGGTGAACATGTAGAGGTAACCCTACATATAAGGCTACCTCCCGATATCAACCTTAATGAGGCGCATGAGATAGCTAGTAAACTAGAGGAGTTGATAAGGAAAGAGTTGAAGTGGGAGGCAACGATACATGTAGAGCCATATAAGGACTAAATATCCTTATTCACCGTGGTTTCACGTGCTTTATTAAAACGACAGCCATTGTAATGAACACTAATACGGTTACGGCCGTGAATACAGGGAAGAGGGTTCTCCATAATTCCTCACTAGGCTGGGTGAAACCAGTGTTATTTGAGGGGGTCGTTGTCTGAGTGAAAATAGGCTGGGTCACGTTACTAGTTGTTGAAGACTGCTCCTTCGCCAATATTATAGCTGTTAACGAGGGCACGGTGATCGATCCATTATACACCTCTACGTTCTCCCCGCTACTCACGTAGAGTATTGACCAGTTGCCTTCGGGTAACTTGTATGCTATAGGTTCTAAGGCATTGTTAGCCACTACGAGTACTTCGTCATTATAGCCTCTTGTATATGCGAGTATACTGCCCTCTGTGCTTAACACATGTATTATGCTTGTTGAAAGAGCTGGAATGGTGTTCTTTAACTTGCCGAGCTTCTTATAGTGTTCGAATACCTCCTGGTTCAATCTATCCCATTGAATAGGATATCTTTGTTCATCATAGTTGCTCTGCCTCCCGGTCACGCCTCTCTCATCACCCTGGAATACCACGGGCATGCCTGGCTGCGTATATTGGAGTGTTGAGAGTAGCTTTAACCGTTTTATGGATTCATTGCTTGGGGTATCCCTTAATCCCCCACCACCTAGATCAGTTAGTATCCTTGATGTATCATGTGATCCAATGATGTTGAAACCCATTCCGGCCACGTTGACACCTATACCGGCATAGTACTCGGATAACCTAGCTGATGCTGTGTAACCATTTAAAGTGCCCCCTGCATAGCTTAGCAATATGTTCCTACCTAGATAATAATTCATCAGGGAGTCGAATGCTTCGCCCCTCAACCACTTGGGGCGATAATCCCATATCTCTCCGACAATGTATGCATCGGGATACCTTGACTTAACGGCTTCACGGAGCTCTCTGAAGAAGTTTTCCGAGTCAATCACGTCTAGCGGCGCGTCAATCCTTAAGCCATCAAAGCCTATGCTCAGCCAGTATAATGCCACATTGATCAAGTACTGCCTTACCTCTTTATTCAATACATTCAGTTGTGGCAGACTACCTATGCCCCACCAGCACTTATACGCACTTGAATCCCCCAGCTTGAAGGGCCACTTGTAGATTATAAACCAGCTCCAGTAACGGCTACTGGGTCCATTCCTGTAAACGTCTTGGAAAGCCCAGAAGCCGAGCCCCACGTGATCAGGTACGAAGTCGAATATGACCCTTATACCGCGTTTATGCGCCTCATTCAACAGCATCATCAAGTCATCCAGCGTTCCAAACTTGGGATCCACAGTGTAGTAGTCGTATACATCATAGCCGTGCACGCTACCCGAGGTGAAGATCGGGTTTAAATATATTAATCCAATGCCGAGCTCCTTCAGGTAGTCGAGTTTCTCGGTGATCCCCTTTAAGTCTCCTCCGAAGTATTGGTGACAGCAATGAAGGGAGGTAACGGGTCCATCCCATCTCGTGAAAACTGGTGTACCCTTGGATACCTCGTTTATCCATAGTTCATCGGTTAAATTAGCCTTTAGATCATTGCTTGGATTCCCATTATAGAATCTATCAGGGAATATCTGGTAGCCCACCCTATCTCTAACCCATTCAACCTGCTTGAAAGGCATTGAACCGTTGAAATAGTAGAACCTGCTTGTATCCGTGTTATACACGTAGACGAGTGTCTCATTAGAGAGCGTTAGTCTGAAGTAATAGTTTAACCCGTTTACACTCCTATCCAAAGGTATGGTGGCATAATACATCCTCCAACTACTCGTCTCCAGCTGGAGTTTAAGAGGGTACTCGACGCCGTTAGCTATAAGCACTCCCGACGCGACATCTAGGGCTTTAAGGATTTTAATCCTAGGGATTAAATAACCATCCGCGATTGAAAGATATGCTGGGTCTATGGGATCATGTACGACTAGACCCGGGCCCTTGCCAGCATAGATTTCCAGCGTTTCAGAGCCGCTTTCAACAATAAATAACACCGGTGTTAAGACAAGCAATATGAATAATACTACGGCTAGCACCTTCTCCATGACTAGACGCCTCGGTATGCTGTTTCTGCTTTCATATAGGTTTACTATTAAATTCTTTTATTGAAGAATGTAATCGCATGCGTAAATCTATTCATGAAGCACTCAAGATGTGTGGGCCCTGGGGTGCCCGTGAACGCCTCCAAGCCAGATACAAACCCGAGAGGGATGCAGGGGGACAAGGATGAAGGGATGACATCAGTATGAGACCTGGGCCCCTCTCCAGAGGTTTTGATTAAAGCCAAGCTTTATTATATGCTCGAGGCTAATAGTATTTACAGGACTATATGAGGGATTCATAAGTAATGGTTGTTGTACCCGGTGAGAGAATCCATGTAAGAGGTTCCTCTAGAGTTACAACCCTTATAATACTGGTTAATGTATTAGTCTACTTCTACACCAGCTACCCTAATTTATTCCTTGAATCCACAAATGAGAGCATATACTTATTGGGCTTCATACCAGCCACATTATTCACTAACCCGTTGCAGGGGGTTGCAAGAATATTTACAGCGATGTTCACGCATGCTGATTTATTCCATATATTCTTCAACATGTACTTCCTATGGCTATTCGGCAGGAGGGTTGAGAGCATCATTGGATCCTGGAGGTATCTACTATTATATCTAACCTCAGGCATTGCAGCCGTGTTATTCCATGTAGCCATAATACCTGTCGGAGGATATGATTCACTGGTAGTCCCGGCTGTAGGCGCCTCAGGAGCGATAAGCGGTGTACTGGGGTCCTACCTATTAATGTTCCCTAATACAAGGCTCATGTGGTGCATGTCCTTCTTGTTCCTACCATACTGCTTCCCGGTCTCTACATCTGTATTCCTCTTGATATGGTTTGCTGAGCAGGTGTTATATGGGTATCTGAGGCTTGGAGGTGTTGCTTACTTCGCTCATGTCGGCGGCTTCGTCGCCGGCATTGCTCTAACATATATAGCTACGAAGAGTATTATAGAACAGTATAAGTCCAGCTACACCTACGACTACATATACGGGTGGCTCGAGGAGATCGGGATAGTTTTCAGAAGACCACGGGGACTAGGTAAGATAGCTAAGACCATACTCACAGTACTACTTCTTCTTGTGGCCGCAGGCTTCGCTTATGGCTTATACTTCATTAATACCACACCCCCATTAACCTACCTTCTCAACGTCTCAGCCAACGGCTCCAATGATACTGTCTCACTGGTCGTCTACCAGGGTAGCGTGGATGTTTCATATAGTAGTGTGGATAGTGTTAGGATATTATTGAATAGACTTACTCCCGTACTATATAATCCGAGCCTAGCCAACACTAGTGAGACATATGATAAGAACTATAATGTGAATATCCAGGGGATTCGGGTACCCATTCACCTCAGGATGAACGCTGTATACGATGAGGTAGGGGTTATGAGGTATGGTAGTGGTGAAATGTATACCAGGGTAGTGAACATCGATATGTATGGTAACGCCGTAATAGGTGATGCTATATCCATCGACTTCGTGCTGGACTCTATGAGACTGAATACAGTACCATTTTTAAGCATCGGCGGAGTCCTAGCATTAGGGATCACTATTTACTCAGTTCTATCCCTTAGGAGGGCTGATGAAATAGCAATGGTTACTGGGGAAGCCCCTTCATTACCTTACTACTAGATTTTTAAGGGCTCTCCATACTTGTTTAAGTAGACTACTTCCTCTAGGGGCTTCCTCGGTCTTAGGACAGGGTTTTCAGCAGGGTATCCGACAGCTAGTAGGGAAACCGGGGTAACATTGTCTGGGAGACCAAGTATCTCCCTGATCTCTTTTACATTCCTTAGTGTCTGGATCCATACTGTGCCTAATCCAAGGGCGTGGGCTGCTAGCATGAAGTATATTGTTGCGTTAGCGCAGTCGAGGATGTATGATGTCGGTGATTCCTCATTCATGCATGCAACCACTACTGCGAGGGGGGCATTTAACACTGGCCTCGCATATATATGTATCCCGCCGAGCCTTTGCCTGATAACCGGGTCCTCGATTATTATGAATCTCCAGGGTTGGCTGTTCCTAGCGCTCGGGGCATACCTGGCTACATCTATTGCTTTTAAGACCAGGTCTCTTGGAGGAGGTTCAGGCTTGAACCTTCTTATACTGCGCCTCGATTTAAGTAGCTCAAGTAATATCTCGCTCACCAGTGATCACCAGCGATAAATATTGTTTTCCAAGCTATTTAAGCGGAATTGTTGAACGGTTCAATAACCCTATTAAATACTGGGCGATAATAGCTGGATCCACGGTGTATACCATGGGCACGACTTGGAGCCAGGTGGAGAAATACAGGGAGCTAGCCTACGTATCAGGATTCATCTCGTTAGCCATAGTGCTAAAGTTCTTCGAGATCCCGTTTCCACTGGCATCATTCCTAAAATATGATTTCTCAGGGGTCCCCCTCGCGGTACTCGGGTTCAAGTCTATTAAGTGGGGTGTCACCGCTCTACCGGTGTACTATATTGTATCTGTTATAGCCGGCTCGGATCCCATAGGTATGGCAATGAAGACTCTTGCTGAGGCTTCAACATTCATCCCGCTTGTCCTCACCTATAAACACCTAGCGGGGAGGCTAGGGTTTAAGACAGCTTATTCTTTATCAGGTATCATAGCTATTGCATCCAGGACTATTGTTATGACGCTTGCCAATCTAGCTGTAACGCCTTTCTGGCTCATGATCACTTATCCCAAGTATTACCCAACATATTATGCAGCCTATGATTTCACAGTGAAGTACATGCCAGAGATAGCGGTATTCAATATAAGCATATCGCTAATAATAGTGTTTGCCGCACTACCAGTCTACAGGGTCTTAGCGAGGACGGGTGTAATAAATGAGTGATAACAAGCATGTGATAATACTTAGAGATGTGTGGTTCAGGTACCCGAGGAGTGGCTGGGTTTTAAAAGGAGTAAACCTCTACGTGCGTAAAGGGGAAAGCATACTTGTGATCGGCGGCACCGGCTCCGGGAAATCCACCATGGCTAGAGTACTCAACGGCTCAGCCCTCTGGATATATAATGGTGAGTTAAAAGGCGATGTAATCGTAGACGGCTTCAAAGTACGTGAGGACAGCAATCCATGGGTGTTGGCCAGGAAGATACACGTGGTTGGGCAGAATCCCTACATGTACTTCATTAATCCATTGTTGAGGGAAGACCTTGAATTTTATGCTTACAGCCTTTATGAAGACGATGAGATAGCTGAGAGAGCCTTGTGGAAGGCTGTTGAATCAGTGAGTGCGCGTGAACTCCTAGACAAGTATTTTTTTCGAGCTATCCGGGGGCCAAGCCCGTAGAGCCCTGGTCGCTAAGTCCATGATAGCTGATCCAGAGGTAATAGTGTTCGATGAACCATTAATGTGGCTCGACGACAAGGGAGTCAACGAGTTCCTGAAGCTAGCCGAGGCATTGAGGTTCATGGGTAAAACACTGGTATTCATGGAGCACAGGTTCATGCCATTACTGAGTGTAGTCGACAAGGTGTACGTGATGAGGAATGGTGTGCTCGAGGATAGAACCATTGATGTATACAGGCTTAAACACGAGACGTATCCTGAAGCAGCTACAACATATAATGTATCCATGAATAAGGAAGACCCTGTAACAGTGTTAAAAGCCGAGAACGTGTGGTATAGGGTAAACGGCTTGAACCTGCTTAAAGGTGTTGATTTAACCGTGTCTAAAGGAGACCTCTTATACATATATGGTGAAAACGGCTCCGGGAAAACCACGTTACTGAGGATATTGGCTGGCTACCTGAAGCCTGTGAAAGGCAGGGTGTGGAAGAGCGGGGAAGCAGTATATGTCCCGCAAAACATCCACATGTTCTACACCGAGGAATCCATAACAAGGGAGATAGAGGGGATCTGTAGATCATCGAGGAGTAAAAGGGAATGCATTGAAAAAGGCTTGAGGATCACGGCGGGGCTCAACGTGGATCCGTCACAGCCAGCCTTTAATCTATCCCATGGGCAAATGGTCAAGCTAGCTGTCAGCCTAGCAGGGTTGAGGGAGGAGGTTGACATAGTACTCCTCGACGAACCCTTCTCAGGCCTCACCTATGTTGACAGGGTTAAGCTTGTGAATAGCCTCATTGGGCTTGGTAAAGCGGTGGTTATAGCTGTAAGTAGTAGTGATATACTGGGGTATCCACCGGGCTCCAAGACCTACAGGCTGGAGAACGGCGTCCTCCTACAGAGGAGTGAAGCAAAGGGGTCCACCGTGGCATCCTATGCCAGCATAGCCGCTGGGCTACTCGGTGACGCCGTGTGATCAGGGATTTAGCTTACATGTTCATCCAGTCCAAGAGGGATCCAGGCTTCAGCACGCTGTGTAAGATCATCTACTCGCTCGGCTTGATCGCCGTGCTCACTGCATCAAGGAGCATCAGCTACTCCCTCTACTACCTCTACCCAGCCATGATACTCTCCCTTGAGCTAGCAGTTCTATCATGGCTGAAGGGTTATAGGACAGTGGTGAATGGGTTAAAGCTAATCGTGGTGTTCACACTACTTGGAGCCATTATATCATACCTGGCTGTGCTGGCTGGTATGCCAGCCATTCCACCCAGTGAGATGGTTACCGGGGCTGTGAGGTTGGTTGCCTTCTTCCTAGCCTTTACACAGTTATTCCAGTTGCTAAGTGTTGATGAGTGGAGGCGCATTCTAGCAGCCCTGGGTCTACGTGATCAAGCAGTGATCCTTACACTATTATTGTCGCAGCTACCCTTAACACTCGTATACTTCAGCGAGGCATTGGTGACTATAAGCCTTAAGTATAGGGGGAGACGGATGGGTGCTTTAGTGACTCCTTTAATCTACCATACAGCATTGCTGACTCGGAGCAGGCTTGAAGCGCTTCTACAGTACCCGGTGAAGCCCTCGTACTCTGGGTTGACATTGTTCAGGGTGAAAGACATATATCTATACATCATGCTAGCCCTACTAGTTCTCCCATTAATACCTGGTTTCATGGTATAATGATCTCCCTGTAGTAGTCCCTGCCCTGGCTAGTCCTCAGCGTGAGCCTTAAATGGAGGCCGGGGCTCACCGTTATATCACACCCCTTGATATTGGCTGTATGAAACACCATCTCGATGGATTCACCGGGTTCAATAGGTACTGGTTGACCGGGTAGGGTATAGTGTTCAATCACTCTGTTACGCGTCACATTAACATCAATATTGCAAACCCTGTTGTTGAGAAGCAGGTACTCTATGTCGGCCGTCCTACTGCCATGATTGCCGATCAGGAGCCAGATTCTCCATCCATCACCAGTATAGTTCACACTATGCGCTATGACAACTATGTCTATCCCTGTATCCATGAAGGGATTGCCCTGGATCCAGAAGACGTAGGCTATGCTTACAACTATGGTGACCGCGATTAGAACTGCTATACCTATGACCTCCCCGTCGCTAAGCATGAATCCTCTCCATCATGATCATCTCCAACGTTAAATATTAAATATTTCGGTAATACCCAGGTATAGGGCAATGTAGCTTCGGATCTCGCTTGCTAGAATTCATTAATCGAGGTGCTTCCTCCCAGGGTTTGCTACATGCTTCTTTTTATTCTACACATATAAATAACTGTATTGGTTACAGGAATTCGGAAAGGATTTAGAACCCGCGGCAGGCTCATTAATACAGGGTGGAGCCCGGGCCCAGATGTATTAGCTTCCTTAATTGCTTCACAGGGCGTTGGGGAGCTTGTGGTGCTCATGGAGAAGTGGCCGGATCCGGATGGATTCAGGGATGCTGTATCCACGTTGCTGAGGGATAAGTATGGTGTAATAGAAGTTATGCTACGCGTTGAAACAGTGTACTGTGGTACCAGCTACTACCTATATAAATTCACTAGGGCATCATAGACCTCGAAATAATCTACTAGCCTATTAATAACTACTCAGTCAACTAATTCACATATTACAGGAAACAATTAAGCTGGATGATACCTGCTGGAGGAGAAAGCATTGTGTAGAAACACATATAAAAAATAGCATGGATTTAAAGGTATTATTAGCATTCCCTATGGTAACGTTATCTGCTTCGGGTACTCCTTGCCAGCTGCACTGTGTAGCTTTATCTC